>JAGNPF010000249.1 GCA_017989775.1 Flavobacterium sp. | reverse complement strand
TTCGTCGCAACAAAAACTATGAAAGCATTGTTACCATGGGACTTCGTGGAGCCAATGATTCGGAAATGGAAGGCGACCTGAAGTCGAATATTGCTATGGTGGAAGAAATTGTCAAAAAACAACAAAAAATAATTGCCGAAGAAATGAATCCCGACATTACCCAAGTACCCCAATCTTGGTGTTTGTATAAAGAAATCATGGAATATTACAATGAAGGAATGCGTGTTCCCGACAATATAACACTATTATGGGCCGATGACAACTGGGGCAACATTCGCAGACTTCCCACACCTGAAGAACGCTTGCGTTCAGGAGGTTCGGGAGTTTACTATCATTTTGACTATCATGGAGATCCACGCAGTTATGAATGGATAAATACCAATCCCATTTCCAAAATTTGGGATCAAATGTCGCTTGCCAAACAATACGGAGCCGATAGAATCTGGATTGTGAATGTGGGGCATTTCAAGGGATATGAATTGCCTATGGAATATTTCATGAGCCTGGCTTGGGACACCAATAAATGGACCAACTCCAATATAAACGAATATACCCGCTTGTGGGTTACCCGAGAATTTGGCTCCGAGTATGCCGAAGAAATTGCCGACATTCTATCCAAATACACAAAATACAATGGACGTCGAAAAATAGAATCCCTTACCCCAAAAACATATAGTTTGGTAAATTACCTTGAGGCTGAAAACGTGGTTCAAGACTATAATAAAATAACTGCACAAGCCGAGGCTATTTATGCCAAATTACCAAAAGAAAAAAGAGACGCTTTTTACCAAATTGTGTTGTTTCCGACCAAGGCCTGTGCCCTAGTCAACGAGTTGTATTATACTGCCGCAAGAAATAATCTTTACGCCAGCCAAAAAAGAACAAGTGCCAATGCCATGGCTGCACAAACGCGGGAACTCTTCAAGCAGGACACAACCTTGATGAACCATTATAACCAAATTTATGCCGATGGAAGATGGAATCATTTTATGGATCAAACCCATCTGGGGTACAATGATTGGATGCCTCCAAAAGTAAACAGCTTGAGAGCCGTTCCTCTTCAGGACGTTCAACCATTGGCCGAAGCTTCTATGGGAATAAGTCTTCCGGGAACTGAGGAAAGCTGGCCTGGTTCTTCGGAAAAAGCCGTACTTCCAGAACTGGATATTTTTAACAACAAAGAGCAGTATATCGAAATTTTCAATCGTGGAAAAATCCCTTTTGAATACACCATCAAAACCGATGTTCCTTGGTTAACTTTTAGCGAAACCAAAGGCAAAATCGACCAAACCGACAAACGAGTTTGGGTTAAATTAAACGAAAAATTATTGCCAAAAGGGAAAACTCAAGCCAACATCACTCTTTCGGGTGCAGGCCAGGAAGTTGCAATAAGTGTTCAAGCTTTTAATCCTGAAGACAACAATATAAAAGGATTTGTGGAAAGTGGCGGATTAATAGCCATTGAAGCGGAGCATTTTTCAAAAAACAAAGAAGAAGGCGACCGCAAATGGATTAAAATTGACGATTATGGACTGACACTTTCGGGTATGAGAGCCACGGCACCAGCGAATGCTCCTGCAGCAACACCTAAAAAAGATGCTCCTTGCCTCGAATATCCCGTGTATTTGTTTGCAAATGGAACAATAGACATCACTCTAATTACATCCCCTTTGCTGAACATTATGCCGGGTCGTGACATCAAATTTGCAATTTCCATTGATGATGAAACACCTCAATATATTACAAATGTACCGGACAAATTTAAGGTACATTTTTCGAATCCTGCGTGGGCACAGACCGTCGTGAATCAAGCAAGACGTTCTGGAACAAGTCTCGCTATTTCAAAACCAGGTTTTCACACTCTAAAAGTTTGGATGATTGACCCAGGAGTTGTGCTCGAAAAAATAATCATCAATACTGGAGGCTTAAAACCAAGTTACTTAGGCCCCAAAGAGAGTTATTTTAAAGAATAATAAAAAAACTATTTTTTTTTAAAAATTCATGGACGTAAACACGTTTTACGACATGAATTTTTTTTCTAAATTTTTTAAGTGTATATTTAACACATATTTTGCCATAAACATTTACAACAAATCATCAATGTTCAAAATCAGTTGTTTACAATGAAAAAAACATTTATAATAATCTTGTTTTTAGCTTTTTCAACGGGATTCTCACAGAAAAGCCAAAATCTAAAACTCTGGTATAATCAGCCTTCAGGCGATATTTGGGAAAATGCCCTGCCAATAGGCAATGGTCGTCTCGGAGCCATGATTTATGGAAATGTTGACAAGGAAATCATTCAATTGAATGAGCATACGCTTTGGAGTGGCAGTCCAAATCGCAACGACAATCCTGCAGCTTTGGAAGCTCTTCCCGAAATCAGAAAACTGATATTCGAAGGAAAACACAAGGATGCCGAGAAACTTGCCAATCAAAATATAATTACCAAGAAATCGCATGGACAGATGTTTCAGCCTTTGGGGAATCTGAATCTAGTTTTTGATGGACACGAAAATTATACTAATTATAATCGAGAACTTGATATCGAAAAAGCAGTTGCCAAAACCACTTATACTGTGGGCGATGTTACCTACAATCGCGAGACATTTGCCTCTTTTGCAGATAGAGTTATTGTAATGAGAGTTTCAGCAAGTAAGGCAGGCAGCCTCACTTTTAAGATGAATTATACTTCTCCCCAAAAACAAAAAACTTTTGCCACTACCCCAAATAATGACCTGACTATTTTTGGAACTACCAGTGATCACGAAACCGTAAAAGGTATGGTGAAATTCAAAGGCATCACTCGTGTTAAATTGGACGGAGGTTCCCTTTCTTCTACGGACACCGAACTTAGTATAAAAAATGCAACTACTGCTACCATCTATATTTCTGTAGCCACAAATTTTAACAACTATAAAGACATCAGTGGTGATGAAAATAAAAGAGCTTTAGATTATATGGATAAGGCTTTTCCAAAATCATATTCCAATATATTGAAAAATCACATAGTTGCTTATCAAAAGTATTTTAATCGTGTGAAAATAGATTTAGGAACTACTCCAGCGGCCGATTTACCAACCGATGAGCGCCTGAAAAATTTCAGAAATACGAATGATCCCAATTTAGTGTCGCTTTATTTCCAGTATGGAAGATATTTACTCATTTCTTCATCACAACCTGGTGGTCAACCTGCCAATCTTCAAGGGATTTGGAATAAAAATATAAATCCGGCTTGGGACAGCAAATACACCATTAATATTAATGCCCAAATGAACTATTGGCCTGCAGAAAGAACCAATTTGGGGGAACTGCACCAACCTTTTTTAGAGATGATAAAAGAGTTGTCAGTCTCAGGTCAAGAAACTGCCAAAGTGATGTATGGAGCCAAGGGTTGGGTGGCTCATCATAATACGGATATTTGGCGTGTCACGGGCGCTATTGATGGCTCTTTTTGGGGAACTTGGCCAGAAGCTGGTGGTTGGCTAAGTCAACATTTATGGGAGCATTATCTTTATAATGGAGATAAAACATATCTGGAATCCGTACATCCGGCAATAAAAGGAGCAGCCCAGTTTTATATTGATTTTTTAGTAGAAGATCCTAAAAATAAGTGGTTAGTGGTGAGTCCAAGTATATCGCCTGAAAATTCTCCAAAAAGCTTTGAAGGAGCTTCGATAGATGCAGGAACCACTATGGATAATCAAATTGTATTTGAT
>JAGNPF010000015.1 GCA_017989775.1 Flavobacterium sp. | reverse complement strand
CCCTTGGTTTGCTTGGCCACATCGGTTTGGGCAATGACGATATAAACCGAAGCCGTGTTGCCGTTGGTAATCCAGTTTTTTGTCCCGTTGACCAAGTAATGGTCACCCATGTCAATGGCCGTTGTTTTTTGCGAAGTGGCGTCACTGCCCGCTTCGGGTTCGCTCAAACAAAAAGCGCCGTGAATCTGTCCCGAAGCCAAAAGCGGCAACCATTGTTGTTTTTGTTCCTCGCTGCCAAATTCCTGCAATCCCCAACAAACCAGCGAATTGTTGACGGACATCACCACCGAAGCCGAAGCATCGACCTTGGAAATTTCTTCCATAGCCAGCACATACGAAATCGTGTCGAGTCCGCTCCCGCCATATTTGGGATCCACCATCATTCCCATAAAACCCAATTCGCCCATTTTCTTGATTTGCTCGGCAGGAAAAATTCCGTTTTCATCCCTTTCGATAACACCCGGCAACAATTCGTTTTGGGCAAAATCCCGGGCGGCTTGTTGCACCATTAATTGCTCTTCGTTTAGACTAAAATCCATAATAATATAAAATTAATGTCGAATTTTGTTATAAAAACACACTCAAAGATAACTTTTAATAAGGAACTTTTCAATTTTGATTCGTAAATTTGAGCAATGAAAAAAAAACACTACAACGTTATTGGCGTGATGTCGGGAACTTCGTTGGATGGCGTTGATTTATCCCATATAAACTTCCGCTTGGAAAACGACAAATGGACTTTCGAAATCCTGGAAAGCGAAACCATCGGCTACAGCCAAAGCTGGATTGACCAACTCCAGTCGGCGGTAGATTTTTCCGATACCCAACTCGAAAAATTAAACGAGGATTACACGAAACTGCTCGCTTCCATCATTTCCACTTTTATCGAAAAACATAAAATCAAGAACCTTGATGCCGTTTGTTCCCATGGTCATACCATTTTGCACCAACCCCAAAAAGGATATACGCTACAAATAGGCAACTTGCCCGAAATCGCTACTTTGATTCATCAAACGGTAGTTTGCGATTTCAGGGTTCAGGACGTGAAGTTGGGTGGACAAGGTGCTCCCTTGGTTCCCATTGGCGACCGAATTCTATTTTCGGACTACGATTATTGCATCAATCTGGGCGGTTTTTCGAATGTTTCTTTCGAACAAAACAGCAACCGAATTGCTTTCGATATTTCGCCCGTCAACACGGTCCTGAATCATTATGCCAATCAGTTGGGTTTGAAATATGACGACAAAGGACAAATTTCCAGAACCGGAAAAATCAATGCCGATTTGTTGGACAAATTGAACGCCTTGGAATTTTACCATCAAAAACACCCGAAATCATTGGGTTTCGAGTTTGTGAAAGGAACCATTTTGCCCCTGATTGAGAGTTTCAAAATTCCTGTTGAAGATAAATTGCGTACTTTTGCCGAACATGTGGCCCTGCAAACGGCTTTGGCTTTGCCCAATAAAAAAGGCCGAATGTTGGCAACCGGAGGCGGAGCTTACAACGAATTCCTCATCGAACGCATTCAATCGCATTTGCCCGAAATGGAAATCATTATCCCATCTTCCAAAATATTGGAATACAAGGAAGCCCTGATTTTTGCCTTGCTCGGCGTTTTGAAACTGCGCAACGAAACCAACGTTTTGGGCAGCGTGACGGGGGCCAAAACAGATCATAGCTCGGGAGTGATGTATACAATCTAATTTTTACTTTTTTAACACCTTAAAAAATGACACGAAAAAGACGCATAATATCCACAAAATTATTCAAGGAGTTTTTTGAAAGCGAAAAATCAGGAGGCCTTATCCTGATTGCTTGCACCATAATCTCATTGGTTTTGGCAAATTCTATTTTCAGCTCTGAATACATTCATTTCTGGCACACCAATTTTGCTGGACAACCCCTCGAATATTGGATCAACGATGGATTGATGACCATTTTCTTCTTGCTAATTGGGCTGGAATTGGAACGGGAAGTCTATCAAGGAGAATTATCCAATATCAAAAATGCACTGCTGCCTATTTTTGCGGCAATTGGCGGAATGCTTGTTCCTGCGGGAATCTATTTATACTTTAATTATGGCACTTCTACACAAGCTGGAGCAGGAATTCCGATGGCAACCGACATTGCTTTTGCCTTGGGAATTTTGTCTTTGTTAGGCAATAGAGTTCCTACTTCTTTAAAAATATTCTTGACTGCATTGGCAGTCATTGATGATTTGGGAGCCATTTTGGTTATTGCTTTATTTTACACTAAAACCATTTTCTGGACCAACCTTTCCATTGCAATGGGCATTTTTGTGGTGTTGTTAATTTTAAACCGTCTCAAAGTTAGAAACCTGATTCCTTATTTAACTTTGGGTGTTGCGATGTGGTATTTTATGCTTAATTCAGGAGTTCACGCAACAATTACTGGGGTTTTATTAGCTTTTGCCATCCCATTTGGAAATGGAGATCCAAAATCAACTTCCATTATTTTGCAGCATTTCTTGCACAAACCTGTGGCATTTATCATTCTTCCCATCTTTGCTTTGGCCAATACAGCCATAATTATGGATTTGGAAATGAAAGAAATCATAACCGAACATTACAGCATCGGAATTGCCTTGGGTCTTATCGTGGGAAAACCAGTTGGTATTTTCATATTGAGTTTATTAGCCGTAAAATTAGGCATTTGCAAACTACCAAGTGATTTAAGTTGGCCTTCCATTTTTAGCGTAGGATTCTTGGGAGGAATTGGCTTCACGATGTCTATTTTTGTCACCTTGTTGGCCTTTGAAGACATTACCATTATCAATCACGCCAAAATCATCATTTTACTTTCTTCCTTGATTGCTGGAGTGATTGGATTTGTAAGTTTGAAATTAATTCTGAAAACAAAACAATAAAATTCCATTGTTTCCGAATTCACCAACCTTCTTTCCCTTTTTTCAGGGCATTCACTTTTAAAAAAAAGAAAAAAGTTAGCCACGAATTACACCAATTGTCACTAATTTTATCAAATTTGAAAATAAATTACACGAATTTTATTTGATTTTTAGAATTCGTGTAATTGAAAACTTGTCTAATTCGTGTTTATTCGTGGCGGAAACTTTTAAAGGCGAATGCCCTGCCCTTTTTAAAATTTGAACAAAAACCAACAATTTTTGTAATATATTAGCGTTTCAAAAACAAAGACAATTTTATATGAGTATACTGCTTCAAACAGATAGTTTATCTGTTGTAAAAGAAACAATGGCCGATGCTGTGCCAGTAGAAAAAACATTATCCATTATCGAACTTTTAACTAGCGGAGGATTAGCAGGTCAGCTTATAATGCTCTCTTTGTTTGTCATGTTTTTCGTTGCACTTTATTTGTATTTTGAACGCCTGATGGCCATCAAAAAAGCGTCACAAATAGACAACAACTTCATGAATCAAATTCGTGAAAATATTCGCCACGGACGTATTGACAACGCAAAAATGCTTTGTGCCAAAACATCATCACCTGTGGCTCGCTTAATTGAAAAAGGAATTTCCCGCATTGGAAAACCCCTTGACGACATCAATACTGCCATCGAAAACGCTGGTAAATTGGAAATTTACAAATTAGAAAAAAACGTGAGCATGTTGGCCACCATTTCCGGAGCTGGACCGATGACTGGATTTCTAGGAACTGTTGTCGGAATGATTATGGCATTTCATAAAATGGCAAGTTCAGGAGGACAAATTGAAGTAGGCGCACTTTCAGAAGGAATTTATACCGCAATGACAACTACTGTTGTTGGATTGGTTGTGGGCATTATTGCTTATGTGGGCTACAATCACTTGGTTGTAAAAACAGACAAAGTCGTTCACATGATGGAGGCCAATGCTGTCGATTTTCTAGATTTATTAAATGACCCCGCATAATCATGAACCTAAGAGGAAGAAATAAAGTTAGTCCCGAATTCAATATGTCCTCCATGACGGATATTGTATTCCTGCTATTGATATTTTTCATGCTGACTTCGACGATGGTTACGACCAATGCCTTGGATTTAGTATTACCAAAGGCAAAAGGGAAAACCGATAGCAACAAAAATATTGCCGTAAGCATTGATAAAGATTTGCAATTTTATATTGATAAAGAAAAAATTTCGGAAACAGATTTGGAACCCAAACTACTATCCCTTTTTGGAGCAGACAAAACCAAAGCCATCATTTTGAGAGCCGAAGAAGGCGTTCCAATCGAAAAAGCAGTAAGTGTTTTGGATATTGCAAATCGCAATCAAATAAAAGTAGTTTTAGCCGTCAGACCCAAATAATTCTGTGTTGAGACACAGGAATATTCCTTATGAAATATTTAGAAACAGAAGAAGAAAAAAAATCATTTGCCATTACAAGCGTCCTGTTTGTGATTATGTTCTTGCTATTTTTCGTTTTGGGATTGAAATCTTTGGATCCACCACCAGAAAATGGTATTGCCATTAATTTTGGAACTACCGATGTCGGTTCAGGCGACATTCAACCTACCGAAGCGATACAATCGGCACCAAAACCTACTACTTCACAACCCACGGCGGCCAGTAAAGACGAGGTAATGTCGCAAGATATTGAAGAAGCAGTGGTCATGAAAGAAACCAAAAAAGAAAAACCAACCAAAAGTACCGCAAAAGAAGAAATCAAACCCAAAGCTGTCGAAAGTCCAAAACCTTCCAAAAGCACTTCGGATGCACTTTCGAGTTTATTGAATGGTCCAAAATCAGATGGAAAAGCAAGCGGAGGCGAAGGAAATGACAATTTAGCTGGAGACAAAGGAAATCCCAATGGCAGTCCTTATGCGAACAGTTACTACGGCTCTGGCAGTGGTAGCGGCGGCGGAAGAGGATGGGGATTGAATGGTCGAAGACTTAGTGCTACCGGAAAAGTAGTTCAAAAATGTAATGAATTTGGCACTGTGGTTGTTCAAATTACCGTTAATCGAAATGGAAATGTTGTTGCTGCAAAATATTCAAAAGGGACAACCAATACCAACCCTTGTTTAATTGAACCCGCATTGGCCACAGCCAGAAAATACAAATGGCAACCCGACTCAAATGCTCCCGAAACTCAAATTGGCTTCATAATTGTCAATTTTAAACAAAGCCAATAATCATGACTCTAAATAATAAAAACTCAAGTATCTTTGGGTTTTTATTATTTTACAGACGTTATGAACTACCAAGAAACCATAAACTGGATGTTTAATCAATTGCCAATGTACCAACTTCAGGGTGCTTCGGCTTACAAAAAAGACTTGACCAACGCCTATTTGCTGGCCAATCATCTTGATAATCCAGAGAAAAAACTCAAATGCATCCACGTGGCGGGAACCAACGGCAAAGGTTCCACCTCGCACATGTTGGCATCCATATTTCAAGAAGCGGGATACACCGTGGGCTTGTACACTTCACCGCATTTAAAAGATTACAGGGAACGCATCAAAATCGACGGAATCGAGATTTCTGAAGACTTCGTGTGCGAATTCATCAACAAAAACAAGCCTTTTTTTGAAGCCAACGACATGAGTTTCTTCGAAATGACCGTGGGCTTGGCTTTTGATTATTTTGCCAAGGAAAAGGTGGACATTGCCATTATTGAAGTGGGAATGGGTGGAAGATTGGACGCTACCAATATCATAACACCTCTAGTTTCCGTGATTACCAATATTGCTTTAGACCACACCCAATTTTTGGGAAATACTCTTGAAGCCATTGCTTTTGAAAAAGCGGGAATCATCAAACCCGGAATTCCTGTCGTGATAGGCGAATACACGGAAGAAACCAAACCTGTTTTTCTGGAAAGAACCAAGGAAAACAATTCGGAAATCTTTTTTGCATCCGAATTGGTTTCCCACGACTACCCGTCCGATTTAATTGGCGATTATCAAGTCCACAACAAAAAAACGGTCTTGCAAGCCATTGCCGTGCTGAACTCCCAAAAGGAATTCGAAATTGACGAAACAGACATCAAATCGGGCTTGTTGAATGTCGGAAAAAACACGCGACTCAAAGGAAGATGGCAAAAACTGGGCGAATTTCCCAAAATTATTTGTGACACGGCACACAACAAAAATGGATTAGAAATTGTAATGAAGCAAATTCAAAAAGAAAAATACGACACCTTGCACATTGTCCTGGGAGTGGTAAACGACAAGGACTTGGATGAAGTTCTCCCCCTTTTCCCTGCCAATGCCAAGTACTATTTCTGCAAACCCGACATACCTCGCGGACTGGAAGCTGCTCTTCTGCAAGAGAAAGCCCAAAAATTCAACCTGAAAGGAAACACATACCACTCTGTAACAGAAGCTTACGATACGTCGAGGAATATCGCCACAAAAAACGATTTCATCTTTGTGGGCGGAAGCACCTTTGTTGTGGCCGAACTACCATTAAACACAGTGATTTAACATATATGATGATTTTTTGTTTGTAATTTATGTTAATATATTGTAAATAGTTGACTTATAATTGATTAGCTTTAACTCTTGCTTTTCGATTAATTAACCATTTAACAACTAAATTATCATGAAAAAGAACAACTTTTTAGTGTTGGGAATGTTAATTTCCACATTTCTGTTGGGCATCAATGCCAGTGCCCAAGAAGACCCAAAACCAGTATACATTACAGTGACCACCATGTACCGAAATCTCTCTGCCGACAGGACCGATTGGCAAAAAACGGAACAGGAATACTACGACAAAGTTACCAGCAAGAATGATTTAATAATTGGCACCGAAATCCTGACCCATTATTACACCGCCAATAGCGCCGAAGTATTGTTCGTTTCCGTATTCAAAACCTGGGAAGACATAGAGAAATCAAACGATGTTTCAAACGAATTAATCAAGAAAGCCTGGCCGGACGAAAAAGAAAGAAAAGCCTTTTTTGACAAGCAAAGAAGCTATTACATAACCAAACATTCCGATGAAATCTACACTTCGCAACCTATGGTAGGCGAAAAACCATTGAAAACCGACTCCAAAGAGCCAATGATAGTGTACATCCGCAAATCGCAACTATCTATGAATGGACAAGGCAAGGGGTTGAAGGAATTCAACGAAAAAGTTACCATAAAAAACCCCTACATAAAAGGATACTACCCCCATCGTCATGCCTGGGGTGCCGACAGCAGGGATTTCTTGGAAGCTTTCTTGTTTGACTCGATGGCCGATTTGGACAAGTCAAGCGACAAGGACGATGAATTAATCAAAGCGGCCTGGCCCAATGAAGCAGACCGAAAAGCATTTTTCGCTGAAATGAGAAAAGCATTCACGGGTCTTCATGGCGATTATATTTATCAAAATGAGCCAACAATGTCGAAATAATTCTAAAAGATTACGGCAAACCCCGTTCTCAAGACAAGAACGGAGTTTGTTTTTCATTTTTCACCTCTTTCTAATAAATTAAATACCAACACGATACGTATTTACTAAAAAAAATATGAAAAATTTCATTAAAATGTTTTGCATAAGCGAAAAACCTGCCTATATTTGCACTCGCAAACTCGTTCACAGAACACCACTAACAATAAACACTTAGTGATGTAATCACGAAATGATAGCAGCCTAATAAAATAGGGCGATTAGCTCAGCTGGTTCAGAGCACCTCGTTTACACCGAGGGGGTCGGGGGTTCGAACCCCTCATCGCCCACAAAAAACTCCTTAAGCAATTAAGGAGTTTTTTTTTATGCAACTTTTAGACTTGATCCAAATTACTTACCTTTACGGTATGTTTACACTATTCAAATCAAAACCCATTCTCAAGGATTTAATACCGTCCAACCATGTCGATATCCATTCCCATCTTTTACCCGGAATCGATGACGGCGCCAAATCTTTTGACGATAGTTTAAAGCTTGTCAAAACACTTCAAGGTTTTGGATTTTCACAATTCATCACCACGCCACACGTAATGCAACATGTATGGAATAATTCGACCGAACAAATAAAGGAGAAAGAAACCGCGACTCTCCTGGAACTCGATAAAAACGACATCAGACTTCCTTTTCGAGCTGCCGCCGAATACATGCTGGACGACCACTTCATGCAACTTGTTCAATCAGAAAAACTGTTGACACTCAAAAAAAACCATGTATTGGTCGAAATGTCGTACATCAATGCCCCCATCCAATTGTACGCCTTTTTATTTGACTTGCAGGTGGCGGGCTATATCCCGGTTTTGGCACACCCAGAACGCTACTTGTTTTACCACTCCCATTTGGATGAATACCTAAAACTAAAAAAAGCGGGGTGCTTGTTTCAATTGAATTTATTGTCGGCAGTAGGTTATTATGGTGACGGAATTGCCAAGATTGCCGAAAAATTGCTCCAAAAAGGCATGTATGACTTTGTGGGCTCCGACGTGCATCATTCCAACCACATTGCTGCTTTTGACCAAAAGGTAAGGCTAAAAGACTTGCTGCCCCTCAAGGAAGCCATTGCCAACAACCAATTTTTCAGGATGGAGGAGCAACTCCCATAATCCGTCCAAAATTATTTTTTTTGACATTAAATTCTTTTTGCTTAGTCGCTTTCTATTTTTCAGCCAAACCCGTCAGTAACACCCAATAACAAAAAAAGTTCACCAAGAAGATTCTCTTCGGTAAACTTTTTTTATGAATTCTAAAAAGTACAATCCTACTTATCCAGTGTCGCGTAAGTGGAATTCATACTGATAAATTCGGGCACTATTTTTTTCATTTTGGCCACAATGTCGCCGTTTTCAAAAAAGTTGGCAATACCTATGAGTTCCTGAACATCCAGATGCAAATCCTCATACTCCTTTTGCAATTCTTGGGCAATCATAATTTTTTCATGATAGGTCGGCAATGTTTTCGAGGTATCGTTAAGCAATTCTTCGTATAATTTTTCTCCCGGTCTCAAGCCCACCACTTTTATCTTGATGTCCCTTTCGGGAATAAAACCCGCCAATTTGATCATCTTTCTGGCCAAATCAATAATTTTGACCGGTTTTCCCATATCAAAAATATAAATTTCCCCACCATTCCCCATCGAACCGGCTTCCAGAACAAGTTGACAAGCTTCCGGGATGGTCATGAAATAACGGATGATATCGGGATGGGTGATGGTAATTGGACCACCTTCGGTAATTTGTTTGGTAAACAATGGCACCACAGAACCATTGGAACCCAACACGTTTCCAAATCGGGTAGTGATAAACTTGGTAGCATACACTCCTTTGCTTTCTTTACATTTCAAATACAGGGATTGTACATATTTTTCGGCTATTCTTTTGCTGGCTCCCATCACATTGCTCGGGTTGACGGCTTTGTCCGTCGAAATCATCACAAATTTATTGACTTGGTATTCGCAAGCCAAATCTGCCAGGTTTTTGGTTCCCTCCACATTGGTCAAAATGGCTTGGGACGGATTTTCTTCCATCAAGGGGACATGCTTGTAGGCGGCGGCATGATAAATCATTTGGGGTCGGTATTGTTTAAAAACCTTCTCCAATGCAGCCTTGTTCCTGATATCGACAATAACGGAATGTATCACGGTATTGGACTTGATACCCAAAACCTCCAAACCGATATGATGCAGTGGCGTTTCAGCTTGATCCAGGATAATCACTTTTTCTGGATTAAAATTCAATACCTGCCTTACAATTTCACTTCCAATGGATCCAGCAGCTCCCGTGATTAAAATGGTTTTGTGCTCCAATTGCTTGGAAATGGATTCATTGTTCAAAACAATGGGATCTCGTTCCAACAAGTCTTCAATTTGTATGTTTTTTACTTTTTGGGAAATTTCCTTTTGATTTTCCCAATCCGTAACGGAAGGTATGGTATATACGCGATAATTATATTCCAAACATTGGTCAATAAGCACCAATTGTTCTTCTTTCGACAAGCCTTTATCCGCAATCACCAATCCCTCGGCCCCGACGGAACGCATCAATGCCGGAATCTTTTTCCTTTGGACCAGGATGGGCAAATCCAACATTCGCTTGGATGCATTTTGATTGTTCTTGTCCACGAAGGCCACAATCTTGAAACGGGAAGGCGTCTCAAACTTTAAGGCATTGGCAACGGAAATAGCATTGGCATCCGTACCGTAAATAATGGCTTTCACCAATTTATGGTCATTTTTTTCCCTGAAATAAAGTTCAAAAGTTTGTTTGACAACTACCCTATACAGGAACAAACCACAAAAAGAGAGCACGATATTGATAAACAGTGCCGTATTCAAAAAAGCCTTTTGCTTGAAATACAAGTCAAACAAAAAATTAAAAAACAGAAAGAAAACCAAAACCGAAGTTTGCGAAAACAAAATCTTGACGGCATCTATATAGGAAGAATGCCTGATAATTCCGGAATAAGTCCGGAACAACCAAAAGAAAAATATGTTTACCGTGAAAAACAAACTTGTAAAGACCAAGGAATGATCGGTAATAATGTAATTGAGTCCCGTTCCTTTAAAAATCAAATACGTCAAAAAAAACGTCACCATCAATACCGATATGTCTATCAAAACAATAATCCATCTCGGCAGGTAGCCCAGATTACGAATATTGAAACTTAAGTTGTCTCTGGAAAAAAAATTTTTGCTTTTCATGATTGAACGTTTTGTTTTTCAGGGTTATGCAAGTTATCTTACTAAAAAACATATAATTTTTAAGAGTAAACAAAAGTACGAATTAATCGTTTATAAAAACACTTTCTTACAAAACATTTCATTCTAATCGATAAAACACAAAATAACAAACAAAACAGTACGATTTACTTAAAAACAGCCCCTTTCCTTTAACGAAAATAGAACTACTGGCATTTGTGTGAAAGACAAAAAAACCAACCATTAACAGGAGGAAGAAAATCAAGAATTAGAGTGTTTTTGGTTGTCCATTTATGGTTTGGAAACAAATAGCACTATTTTATCCAAAATATAGCAACTTGATGAACCTCAATTAATGGTTTGAAAAAAGAGTAGATCGCGACATTTCCAATAGAACCACAAAAATCAACTGAATATCAGAAACATCTTTTCAAAAAAAAATCCCGGAACAAACCGGGATTCAAATTTTATTGGTATTCATTTTATTTCAACAATTGAAGCAAATAATCACCATATCCTGATTTCAACAGAGGTTCCGCTATAGCTCTCAATTGTTCACTGCTAATGAATCCTTGACGCCATGCAATTTCCTCGATACAACCCACTTTCAATCCTTGACGTTCTTCCAAAACTTGGACAAATTGACCTGCCTGCATCAAGCTGTTGAATGTTCCCGTATCCAGCCAAGCCGTACCCCTGTTCAAAATCCCGACCTTCAGGGCGCCTTTTTCTAGATACACTTTGTTAACATCGGTGATTTCATACTCCCCACGCGGACTGGGCTTGATGTTTTTGGCTATTTCCACAAC
>JAGNPF010000248.1 GCA_017989775.1 Flavobacterium sp. | reverse complement strand
AACTACATTTTTCACCATGATCAAACCGTCGAAAACCTCTGGGATTTCTTGTTCAAATAATTTTTCCAAGAACTTCTCAGAAGTTCTAGACATAATAATTTGCGGCTTATTCCCTTTTAATTCAACACTTTCAATGATTCCACGAACGTTATCTCCTTTTCTGAAGAAATCCGATGGAATTTGTTTTTCTTTTGGCAAAACAATTTCGTTTCCTTCATCGTCCACCAAAATTACGACTCTTGGTCGAACGTGGTGCACTTCGGCAGTATAAATTTCACCTATCAAATCTTTAAATTGCTTGTAAAGATTTGTATTATCATGTTCATGAATCTTGGAAATCAAGTTTTGACGCAAGGCCAAAATAGCTCTTCTTCCCAAATCTACCAACTTCACTTCTTCAGAAACTTCCTCACCAATTTCAAAATCAGGCTCAATTTTTCTGGCTTCGGTCAATGTAATTTCAAGGTGATCTAAATCCAAATCATCGTCAGCAACAATCACTCTTCTCTGCCAGATTTCCATATCACCTTTATCAGGATTGATGATAATGTCAAAATTATCGTCTGACCCGAATTTTTTCTTCAATGCATTTCTGAATACATCTTCTAATATCGCCATAAGCGTTACACGATCAATAAGTTTGTCGTCCTTAAACTCTGAAAATGAATCGATTAATGCTAAATTTTCCATGCCAACTATTTAATTAAAATGTTACTGTAACAATTGCTTCTTTTATTTCCGTATAAGGTATCTCTTGTCTTTTTTGGACAGTTTCCTTTCCTTTTCCAACTTTTTTTGGCTCCCTAGCTTCCCAGGACAAAATTATAAAATTATCATTAGCTTCAACCAATTCTGCCTCAATTGTTTGGGTTTCCAATTTCACTATTAGCGTTCTACCAACGTTTTTCTTGTATTGTCTTATCATTTTTAATGGCGACCCCACTCCCACGGAAGCCACTTCTAAAGAAAAATCCTGCTCTTCTCTATCCAAATTGTTTTCGATTGCACGACTTAAATCAATGCAATCCTGCAAAATAACCCCGTTGTCTCCATCTATGTTCACGGTAATTTTAAAACTGTCGGAAATTGTCAAATCAATCAGGAAAACCGAAGGTTTCTCCAACAATGCCTGGGTTATTAAATCGTTAACTTTGTCCTTAAATGCCATATTTTTTATAAAAAGAGGCACGCAATGCGTGCCTCATTATCTAGTTTTTTAATAAATAACTGTGCAAATATAGTGTTTTTTTTATAAATCAAAAATGATTGTTTTTTGTTTATTTTTTTTGTAAATTTAATCTCCCTAATTTTTCAACCCAATCTACTAGAACAATTTAATACTTTAAACCATGAAAAGGATCTTAGTACCAACCGATTTTTCCAAATACTCCGAAGAGGCCACAAAGGTAGCAGCGCAAATCGCCAAAAAATACAACAGCGAAGTAATTTTGCTGCACATGCTGGAATTACCCCAACAAGCAAGCGATGCTTTGGGCGACGGAAAAAGCATCCCCGAAATCATGCTTTACAAAAACAGGGCCATCAGCAATCTAGAAACATTAATGGACGCAAAATACTTGAAAGACATCAACGTATCCGAAGCCATTGAGTTCAAAAAAGTACACGACGGCATTTTGGACGCCTGCGAAAAAAACAAAGTAGACTTGGTTGTAATGGGATCGCACGGAACATCTGGATTCGACGAACTTTTCGTGGGTTCCAACGCCGAAAAAGTAGTTCGATTGTCAAAAATCCCCGTTTTAGTCGTAAAAAAAGAAGCCAAGGATTTCAAGGCCAGGAATTTTGTTTTCGCTTCCGATTTTTCAAAAGAAACACGAAAACCGTTCCGAAAAATGATGGAATTTGCAAAAATCTTCGATTCGAACCTTTTTTTGGTAATGATTTGCACCCCCAACAGCTTCAAAACCACCCATCAGGCCGAAAAAACAATGCATGACTTCATAGCAGATTACGATCTGGAAAACTACTCAACCCACATATACAACGACACCAACATAGAAAACGGCATCATTCATTTTGCCAACAGTGTCGATGCGGATTTAATTGGAATCTGCACTCATGGCAGAACAGGACTAGCCCACTTTTTCAACGGAAGCATTGGCGAAGAACTGGTAAACCACGCCGTAAAACCCGTAATAACTTTCAAAATCTGATTAACAAAACCCTTCAGAATTAGACATAAAAAAAAACCTCCCAAAAGATTGAGAGGTTTTTTTGTTGGTCTACTAGGACTCGAACCTAGAAAGACTGCACCAAAAACAGTTGTGTTACCATTACACCATAGACCAATTCCATTGCTGTTAAGCGAGTGCAAATTTAAAACAAATTTTAGTTTCCACAAGTTTTTAAACCATTTTTATTTAAAAAATTTTAATAATAATTTTTAAAAACAGCTAAAGCTTTAATAAACAACACTCTCTAAAGACCTAATTGTTTTTTGGAAATTTTTGTTAATGCTCGTGTCTTTCAATAAAAAAACATTTTCTTTGTGTTCTGAAAACAAAATAATTTTTAGTCCTAATAATATGGCAACATTCAATTTCAACAAATGGAATACAATCACCGGTTGGTGTGTCTTTGCAATTGCTTTAATTACTTATACGCTTACTGTTGAACCCACAATGAGCTTTTGGGATTGTGGTGAATACATAGCCACATCTGCAAAACTAGAAGTAGGACACCCCCCTGGAGCCCCGTTGTATCAAATGATTGGTGCCTTTTTTGCCATGTTCGCCATAAACGACACACAAATTGCCTTGATGGTCAACATGATGTCTGTTTTCTCGAGCGCCCTTACCATATTGTTTTTGTTTTGGTCTTCCTCGATGATTTTGAAAAAAATAATTTCCCAAATTTCGGAACTGGACAAAAACAATTCCATCGTAATTCTTGGAAGTTCTTTTGTCGGCGCTTTGACTTATACCTTTTCCGATAGTTTTTGGGCTAGTGCCGTGGAAGCCGAAGTTTATGCCATGGCTTCCTTGTTTATAGCCTTGCTTTTTTGGCTGGGGTTGCGTTGGGAACAAGATATGGACACCCCAAGAGGAAACAAATGGTTACTGATCATTTCATTGGTTATCGGACTGACATTTGGAGTCCACTTTATGGCATTGTTGACCATTCCTGCCATAGGTTTTCTTTATTATTTCAAGCATTACAAAGAAGTTACCATCAAGAACTTCATCATTGCCAATGTGGTCGTGATAGCCATATTGTTGTTTATTTTCAAATTACTGTTGCCTTTGACGATGGCTTTCTTTGGTAAAACCGAAGTTTTTATGGTCAACAATCTAGGGATGCCGTTTGACTCAGGAACCATTTTTGTGGTTTTGCTTCTAATTGCCTTCTTTTATTTTGGATTGAAATATACCCAATCCAAAGGACTTGTCCACTACAACACCCTTTTATTGTGCATCCTTTTTATCCTGATAGGTTTTTCTACCTGGATGATGTTGCCTATTCGCGCCAATGCCAATACCGTGATAAACGAAAACAAACCTTCGGATGCCCGTGAAGTTTTGGCTTATTACAACAGGGAACAGTACGGCTCAAACCCCTTGTTTTATGGCCCACAATACACCGAGGCTTTTGCCGGCCTAGACAAAGACAAGCCTTATTTGGACAAAGCCCCAAACTGTGAAAGATAACACAAACCCAGAAAATATTATTGTAAAAACATTTAAAAAAACGCGGAAAAAAATAGAGACTGATCACACAAAAA
>JAGNPF010000247.1 GCA_017989775.1 Flavobacterium sp. | reverse complement strand
ATTATCTCCTTGGCGATTTTTGGAATTCGTTCGGGAAAAGAAAAATGGATCTTTTTGGCACGCAACAAGAAGTGATCGTGACCATCAGGAACAGCGTGCCTTACTTGATTGGACAGCAAATCGACGGCAAAAGCGAGGGCAAATTCAAATACCTGAATGAAAACGGAAATCTTGCCGGCGAATTGAATTTCAAGAACAACGAGCTGGATGGCCTTCAAAAATATTTTGACGAAAAAGGAGCCCTGATTGAAGAGAAATCCTTTAAAAACGGAAAACTGCACGGAACCCGAACTGCCTATTATTCGAATGGGCAGATAAGCGTGGTCGAAAATTATTCGGACGGTATTTTGGACGGTTTGGGAACTTCGTATTACGTCAATGGCGGAAAACAATGCGAAGTCAATTTCGTCAAAGGAGAACGCGACGGAAAAATGCTGTGTTTGTATCCCAACGGCAGCACAAAATCGGAAACCAATTATACCAACGGGAAATTGAACGGCCCCTATTTGAGTTACAACCAAGTGGGCGACATCCTGGAGACCTATACCTACGTCAATGACCAGATTGACGGCAAGTATCTGGAGTTTTATGACGGAAAACTGGTGCGATCGGAAGCTGAATATGCCAATGGCGCCATTAAAGATTCGTTCAAAATGTACTACAGCAACGGCAAGTTGGAAAAGGAAAATAATTATGAAGCAGGGAAAATAAAAAATTCCATCACTTATTTTGCAAACGGAAAAAAAGCCACGGAATCCATTTTCAATGCCAATGAAGAACTGGAAACCTACGGCTATTTTGACAGCAATGGCAACAAATATTTTGAAGAAAAATACAAATCGGGAGAATTGAAATCGGCGGTACAGTTTGGCAAAAACATTGCAAAACCGGTCGAAATCAGTTTGTCCAGCAATCCTTTTGTCATGAAAGACTTTGAGGGCAACCCTTTGGCTGCCGGAAATTTCGAAAAAGGCAGGAAAACCGGCGAATGGGTGCATCACTTTTCTTCGGGAACCAAGAGACTACAGGAATTTTATTCCAACAAAGCCCAAAATGGTTTAAGCCACGATTACAACAAAAACGGATTGACCAATTCCATCAAAAACTTCACGAACGACACCATCAACGGACTTTATGAAGTGTATCAAAATGGAAAATTGGACCGCAACTATTCGTATGAGAAAGGAAGACAGAACGGCCCCTACAAAACATTTTATGCGGACGGTTCCCTAAAATCCGAAGGCTATCTCGTAAATGGTGGCACGAATTTTGAAAAATTGGATTATTGGCAGAACGGCACCCTTTCGAGAAGAGACAAATACATTGAAGACGTCTTGATTTCCACGGAAACCTACAATTACAAAGGAGAAAAAGAAAACAGCTTTGATTTCACGAACAAAAAGGGAAAATTCACGATGAGCCTCGACAATGGAGCAACGACCATCTCCAATGAATTGGTCAATGGCGAATTGAACGGGAAATTGGTGGAAAAAGACAAATTCCACAATCCCATCACGGAAACGGAATACATCAATGGAGCAAGACACAATACCTACAAAGATTACAGCCCGCTGGGAACGATTTACAGGGAAAGTGTTTTTTATGCAGGAAAAATGAATGGTCTGGACAAAATATACGACATTGTGGGCAATTTGAGATATTCCAACGAAACCACTTTTGGGGATGAAAACGGAAAATTAACCCGATTCTACCACAACAAAAAGAAGATTCAGGAATGCACCCAATTGAACGGTTTGATCGAAGGCGATTGCACCTATTACAACCAAAAAGGAGAACCAATCTTGATTATTGGTTACCAAGAGAACAGCATCAAATATTACATCAAGAAAAACAAAACGGGCGAACTCAACGAAAAAGTGGACATAATTGGCGAAACGGCCGAGATTTCCTCTTCCTATCCCAACGGAAAAACGGCCATCAAGATGCAATTTGAAAAAGGCAACTTGGAAGGAAAATTCGCCATCAACAGCGAACTTGGAAAACCGGAATACGAAATCCAATACCAGAACAACCTGATGAATGGAAACCGGATAGAATATTATGCCAATGGCAACATTTACAAGAAAGAAAAATTCGTGAACGGCAATTTTGACGGTCTTCAGGAATATTTCAAGGAAGATGGAAAACCTTGGTTGACCGCTGAATACAAGAACGACGAATTGCACGGCAACGTGCTGATTTACAATGAAGGGAAATTAACAACAACAAAAAAATATGATTCGGATGAATTGGTTGAAATTATCAAATAAACACTTATATGCCTTGGCTTTTTACGGGATTTTTGCCTTCACGGGCAATGCCCAAGATTCCTTTGACGAATACAAAAAACAATATCCCGATTTCAATGAATTGATACTAAACGATGTCCAAACCTATGATTTTTCCATTGAAAACGAGAAATTGAAAGTGGTTCAGGACAATCAATACGAATCCATCATTCTTAACGAAAACGGGATTCTCGGCAACAAGGAATCCTTCAGCTATTCGGAGTTGGTCAAATTATTGGGTTACGAGGCCTACTCTTCCGTAAATGTTGGCGGAAAAGAAAAAAAAATCAAGGTTACCCAAACCAACGAGGTTCAATCTGGCCAAAGTTCGGTTTTTTATGACAATGTTAAAGAACGCCAACTTCTTTTTCCGAACCTGGAAGCCGGAGCCAAAAAAATGTACAACTACCAAGTCGAGTTTATCGACCCTTTCCTGTTGCACAAATTCATTTTTGGAAGCCATTTGCCCATCAAAAATTCCACTTTGGAAATACGAACAGACAAGAACATCAACATCGGCTACAAAATTTTCAATGACGAATCCAATTCCATCGTCTTTTCAAAAACGGAAAAGAAGGGAAAATGGGTGTACAAATGGACGTACAAAGATGTAAAACCGGTAAAAATGGAAGGCAATTCTCCCGGCTATTTGTACATCATTCCGCACATCAATATTTACATCAAGGATTACACCATCAACAACAAAAAGGTGGATGTTTTGGGCGACATCGACAAACTTTATGCCTATTACAAAGGGTTTACCAAAAACCTGAACCAAACCGAAGACCCAACATTGAAGGCCATCACGCTTAAAATCACCGAAAATTTGACCAATGACGAAGACAAGGTCAAAAGCATTTTCTACTGGGTAAAAGACAACATCAAATACATCGCTTTCGAAAATGGATACGAAGGTTTTATTCCAAGGGAAGCCAGTTTAATCTGCGAAAGAAAATTTGGAGATTGCAAAGACATGGCCAGCATCATTACGGCAATGGCAAAATATGCCAAGGTCAAAAACGTGTACATTGCTTGGATAGGAACACGCGACATTCCTTATTCCTACAACGATTTGGCCACTCCCGCAGTGGACAACCACATGATTGCCGTGTATAAAAAAGGGGAAGAATACCTCTTTCTCGACGCAACGGACAAAGAAACAGTATATGGAATCCCAACAGCCTTCATTCAAGGAAAAGAAGCCATGTACGACAATGGCGACACCTACAAAATAGTTCCAGTGCCCCTGACTCCCGCCGAAAAAAACGAGGTGAAAGAACAGGTAAAACTGAAAATCGACAAAGACAAAATCTTGGGCTCCGGGAAAGTGGAATTCAGTGGCTACAACAGGAGCCGCCTCTTGTCACGCATTGGTGATGCCACAAACAAAACCCGATTCGAAATGATAAAAAGTCTGGTACTCAAAGGCAACAACAAGTTCAATTTGAAAGATTACAC
>JAGNPF010000246.1 GCA_017989775.1 Flavobacterium sp. | reverse complement strand
AAACGCTGTTGGCAGGAATGGTGTGAATCCCTTTCTTGAAATGCGAGGTCTTGCTTTTGGCTTTGATGGTCACCAATCCTATGACTTTGTCTTTGGGCAAATTCGGGAAAGGCACGTTTTCGTATTGGATTTTGGGTGGATTTTCGAGATAGGCATTGACCAAATTCTGGATGCGGCTGTCGTCGAAAAAGTCGTCGCCCACAATCTCGTTGTCGTGGTCTTCGACACCCACGACGATATAGGAGTTATTGGCCGGATTCGAATTGGACAAGGCACAAATATGCTTCAAAAACTTGGCTTTCCCTTCTCGGGTATGCAGATTCAACTGGCGTTTTTTGTCGTAAAAACTGCTCTCGTCATTATGCGCAAGTAGATTTTTAATTAAAAGACGCTTGTTGATCATTGGCTAAACTTGAATCAGTTGATGTTAAAGATGTTAAAAAAAAAAATACTATTTCGGGATTACTTGCGTTCTGTCGTGATAGCGTATTAGTATTAATTTTTTAATTCCCCCAAAACTATGAAAAATATTAAAATTTATGTGTTAAGTTTTCTTGTAATTACATTCATGAGCCTGTTTTTTGCAGCGTGTAATGATGATGGCAGCGATTCTTCGCAAACTGCGGTAATGAAGGTTAGATTGACAGATGCTCCCGGCGACTACAAAAAAGTAAATATCGACGTGAGGGACATCATGATCAAGGACAATTCCGATTCAGGAGACCAAGGATGGGTGAGCATTGGCAATCTTCCTGCCGAAGGCAAAATTTATGATTTGCTGACACTGACCGGAGGCGTGAGTGCTTTGTTGGCCGACGAAGTGGTTCCTTCAGGATATTTGGGACAGATTCGATTGTTGCTTGGCGACAAAAACACGGTGGTGCTGAAAGATGGTACATCGCATCCCTTGAACACTCCAAGTGCCCAACAATCAGGGTTGAAATTAAATGTTAACCAAACGTTGACGGCAGGCGTCACTTATGATTTCTTGCTGGATTTTGACGTGGCACACTCCATTGTTGTCCAAGCGGGCGCTTCTGGGAACTATAATTTGCATCCGGTTGTCAAAGTTTCAACATCGGCAACATCGGGTGTCATAAAAGGTACCGTTGCCAATATAGCCGTTGCCAAACAAGTATTGGCATCAGTTGTTGTGGGGACCGAAACGGTTTCGGCCTATACCAATGCAGAAGGCGTATTCCAATTGAATGGAATTCCTGCAGGAACTTATACCGTGACATTGACTCCAGACCCCACTTCGGGATTATTGTTGAAAACCGTTGCAGACGTGGTTGTCGTAAATGGACAAATCACGAATATGGGCAGTATTTCTTTGTAAAAGAAATAATTCTAAACAAAAAGCAGTCCGATTTTGGACTGCTTTTTTGTTTCTATTGGTTTTAAGAAGCCCCAAATTGTTCCCATTCCTTAAAGATTTGAATCTCGATTGACAATCGTGGCAGAAGCCTGGGCGGAAGCCATCACGACCAAGTCGGAAATGTTTACGTGATAGGGTCTGGAAACCACGAAATGGATAATATCGGCAATGTCTTCCGGCTGCAAGGGTGTGAATCCTTTGTAAACATTGGCCGCTTTATCTTTGTCGCCCTTGAAACGCACTTCGCTGAATTCGGTTTGCACCAATCCGGGATGAATGGCACCAACCCTGATTCCGTAGGGATTCAAGTCCATCTTCATGCTTTTGTTCAAGGCATCCACGGCGTGTTTTGTGGCGCAATACACGTTTCCGTTCGGGTACACTTCTTTTCCGGCAGTGGAACCAATGTTGATGATGTGACCCGATTTTCGTTCAATCATTTGCGGAATGACGGCTTTCGAAACATACAAAAGACCTTTTAGGTTGATGTCGATCATGGCCTCCCAATCGTCCAAATCTCCGTTTTGGATGGGGTCCAAACCGTGGGCGTTTCCGGCATTGTTGATCAAGAGATCGATTTTGGAAAAAGCTTCCGGTAAAGCATTTATTTTTTCAAAAACCGCCTTTTTGTCTCTTACGTCAAAAGCCAAAGTATGGATTTCGGTATATTCGGAAAGTTCTTTTTCGAGCAATGCCAATCGATCTTCCCGACGGCCGCAAAGAATGATTTTGTAATTGTTTTTGGCCAATATTCGGGCCGTTGCCCTGCCAATTCCGCTGGTGGCTCCAGTCACCAAGGCTGTTTTGTTCATCGTTCAATTTTTTTAATTTAGAAAAGCTCAAGATACGCTTTTTGCCCAGTTGTTTGACCCCAATTCCAGATTCATTTTGTTTGCAATAATTTCGGGTAAAATTTTTTGGGTGGCAACGGGTTTTTATTTGTTTATCTTCAAGAATCTTCGATTTCGAACCTTATTTTTTTGAAACATTAAAATTATGAAAATACTATCACAAAACATCCTTAAAATTGGGGAGTTGTGAGAAGTTTTAACCATTTTTTAACATCCTACTTCTAAAAAAAAATTCAATTTGCACCATCAAAAATAAGGAACACAATTTACAGTAATCAAAATAAGGAAATGGAAGAGAATACAACTACTTTGGATATTAGGGCAATCAATGAAAAGATAGAAAGAGAGAGCGCTTTTATCGATTTGCTTACCATGGAAATGAATAAAGTGATCGTGGGTCAAAAACACATGATCGAGCGATTGTTGATCGGACTTTTGGGACAAGGACACATATTGCTGGAAGGTGTTCCGGGATTGGCCAAAACATTGGCCATAAACACGTTGTCGCAAGCCGTTCACGGTTCATTCAGCCGAATCCAGTTTACTCCCGATTTGTTGCCTGCCGATGTAGTGGGAACCATGATTTACAACATCAAGGACAATGAATTTTCCATAAAAAAAGGACCTATTTTTGCCAATTTCGTTCTTGCCGACGAGATCAACCGTGCTCCTGCCAAAGTGCAATCGGCATTGTTGGAAGCGATGCAGGAAAAACAAGTCACCATTGGCGACACGACTTTCAAACTGGACAAGCCATTCCTGGTTTTGGCCACCCAAAACCCGATCGAGCAAGAAGGAACTTATCCGTTGCCGGAAGCCCAAGTCGATCGTTTCATGTTGAAAACCGTGATTGATTATCCAAAAATGGAAGACGAGAGAATGGTGGTTCGCCAAAACTTGAAAGGCAGTTACGAAAAAGTAAATCCAGTGGTTTCCATCGACCAAATTTTGCGTGCGCAGCAAGCCGTTCGCGAAGTCTACATGGACGAAAAAATAGAAAAATACATACTGGACATCATCTTTGCCACTCGTTATCCAGAAAAATACAAATTGGCCGACTTGAAACCATTAATCAGTTTTGGATCTTCGCCTCGTGGAAGCATCAACTTGGCCAATGCGGCAAAATGTTACGCCTTCATCAAACGTCGTGGCTATGTAATTCCAGAAGACGTTCGCGCAGTGGTACACGACGTGTTGCGCCACAGAATTGGAATCACCTACGAAGCCGAAGCCGAAAACATCACCTCGGTTGACATCATCAACAAAATCGTAAACGAGATTGAAGTACCTTAAATCAGTTAACAGTTGGCAGATTTCAGTTGGCAGTAAGCTACAATCTGAAATCTGAAATCTAAAATCTGCAATCTGAAGAAATGGAAACAAAAGACCTCTTAAAAAAAGTACGAAAAATAGAAATCAAGACCCGAAGATTGAGCGATCACATCTTTTCGGGAGAATACCACACTTCGTTCAAGGGGCGCGGAATGACTTTCAGCGAAGTGCGTCCGTATCAATACGGCGATGACATTCGTGC
>JAGNPF010000014.1 GCA_017989775.1 Flavobacterium sp. | reverse complement strand
CAAATACGGTTGTTTTTCCTACTGAAAATTTATCCGGAAGCACCACCTCTTTTTCACTTTCCAATTTATCTGTTGAATCGGCTCAGCCTGATCGAAATATAAAAGCAAGAGTACTGTTTGATAAAAGCAAAATTAAAATGGCAACCAATTTCCCTATTGATAGCGTTGTAATCTATACTATGTCGGGAACAAAAATACATTCTTTCGAATGGAATGGAACCCAGGAAATGGAAGAAAATTGGCTAGCACCGGCGGGAATTTATATTGTAATCATCAACAACAAAGTTACGGTTAAAGTCATTAATAAAAATTAGTGACAATTAGCGACAGAAACTTTTAAAAGCAAATGTCCTGAAATAGAATGTACAACCTTTCCGTTTGATTTTTTGTATTCTCTAAATGTGAGTGATTCATTCATTGGCACGATAAATTTATTCGTGTCCAAAATAAAAGCTTTTAGAAGTCAATTCAGAGGACTGAGAAATATAGATTTCTTCTTGTTCGGTTATCCAATCTTTTTGCATAACCCCAACTTTTGCTCCTGATCCGATTCAATTCCTTGGAATATAAAATATAGAAGTAATTCCTTCCTTTTGGATATAAAATAGAAACAAAAAAACCACTCGATGGAGTGGTTTTTCTTGTGAACGCAGAAGGATTCGAACCTTCGACCGCCTGCTTAGAAGGCAGGTGCTCTATCCAGCTGAGCTATGCGTCCATTATTTCAATTTGTCGGGGTGGCAGGATTCGAACCTGCGGCCTCCTGCTCCCAAAGCAGGCGCGATAACCGAGCTACGCTACACCCCGAATATTTTATTTAAAAATATTTGTTTTAATTTCAATATAATAAGAACCTAATGCGGTCTTCCCGATTTCCAATCGGGACGCGATAACCGAGCTACGCTACACCCCGAGTGCAAAAAAAGCGGAGAGTAAGGGATTCGAACCCTTGGTACAGTTTCCCATACGCTTGTTTAGCAAACAAGTCCTTTCGGCCACTCAGGCAACTCTCCAATAAATAAGAACTTATATTCCTTTTAAGCGGTTGCAAATGTAGGGCTCTATTCTATATTTCACAAATAAATAACCTGTTTTTTTCAATGTTTTTTTAAGCAGCTTTCAAAAACATTAACAATCAAATGTATAGCTTGTTCATAAAAAACCGTTTCCGCCTACTTTAAACGAATATTGACAAAAGAACAGGAACTAATATTTCAAAATTTACCCAAAGACGACACAATAATATCAAAAATCTAATTTAGTTTCTGCCCAAAAATGATTAAATTCGCATTTCAATCAAGTCACAGAACTCATCATGTCCAACAAAGTTGTCATCGTTTCGGCCGTCAGGACTCCAATCGGAAGCTTTATGGGAGGTTTATCCACCGTGGAAGCGCCAAGATTGGGGGCTGTTGCCATAAAAGGAGCCTTGAACAAAATCCAATTGGATGCCAATTTAGTTGACGAAATTTTTATGGGTTGTGTCATCCAAGCTGGTCTTGGACAAGCACCCGCCAGACAAGCCGCCATTCATGCAGGTTTGCCGAATTCCGTGACTTGTACCACCGTCAACAAAGTTTGCGCCTCGGGAATGAAATCAGTGATGATGGGAGCACAAGCCATTCAATGTGGCGATGCCGAAATCGTGGTTGCCGGAGGAATGGAAAACATGAGCCTGATTCCGCATTACATCCATTTGAGAAACGGTCATAAATTTGGTCCCGCCACGATAATGGACGGAATACAGAAAGACGGATTGACCGATGCCTACGACAACAACACCATGGGCGTTTGTGGCGACTTGTGTGCCTCGGAATACAAGATTAGCCGCGAAGAACAAGATCGCTTTGCAATTCAATCCTATGAACGTTCTGCAAAGGCTTGGAATGCCGGAAAATTTGACAACGAAATTGTTCCTGTTACCGTTCCGCAAAGAAAAGGAGACCCAATAATGGTTTCCAAAGACGAAGAATTCACCAACGTCAATTTAGAAAAAATTCCTTCCTTGAATCCCGTTTTCACCAAAAACGGAACCGTGACAGCTGCCAATGCATCCACCATAAATGATGGCGCTGCCGTCTTGGTATTGATGACCGAAGAAAAAGCATTGGCCTTGGAATTAAAACCTTTGGCCTACATCAGAAGTTATGCCGATGCCGCCCAAGACCCAAAATGGTTTACCACAAGTCCTTCAAAAGCCATTTCCAAAGCATTGAAAAAAGCCGAATTGACCCTAAATGAAGTAGATTATTTCGAATTCAACGAAGCTTTTGCCGTGGTGGGCTTGGTCAATGCCAAAATCCTTGGATTGGATGAATCAAAAATAAACGTAAATGGCGGAGCTGTTTCTCTGGGCCACCCACTAGGATGTTCCGGAACACGAATAATCGTCACTTTATTGAATGTTTTGGAACAAAATAACGGAAAAATTGGAGCGGCAGCCATTTGCAACGGAGGCGGTGGCGCTTCGGCAATTGTTATCGAAAAATATTAAAAATTAAAAAAACTTAAATGTTCGGAATTTGTAATCTAGCCATGATCCCACTTCGGTTTGAACCCAGCGACAGAAGTGAAATTGTTTCCCAAGTACTGTTTGGCGAATATTTTGAAATTCTGGAACAATCAAAACAATGGTCCAAAATAAAATTGCAATACGACGATTATGAAGGTTGGGTCGATTCCAAACAATACCAAATCATATCGGAATCGGAATACAACCAATTATCAAAAGATGCCGTTGTTTTGAATGCGGATTTACTGGAATACATCACAGGCCCCAACAACATGCTGCTGCCCATTCCATTAGGAGCCTCATTGTCTTTTCTGAACCACGGCGACATCAACACCACAAACCTCAACTTTGAAGGCACCAAAATAAGCGGCATCAAACCCAAAAGCTGCTTGCTGAACACCGCTTTTATGTATCTAAACGCTCCTTATCTTTGGGGCGGCAAAACGCCTTTTGGAATTGACTGTTCCGGTTTTACGCAAATGGTTTACAAACTCAACGGCTACAAACTCCTGAGAGACGCTTCACAACAGGCTACTCAAGGAGAAGCCCTAAGTTTTATCGAGGAATGCGAACCAGGTGATTTGGCTTTTTTCGACAACGAGGAAGGCAACATCATTCACGTGGGTATTGTTATGAACGACAATTACATCATTCATGCCAGCGGAAAAGTCCGCATTGACCGCCTGGATCATCTGGGAATTTACAATTCCGAAACCAACAGGCATACACACAAACTGCGAGTCATCAAAAAGATTATATAATTCTGCAAACCCATTCTTTTCAAACCATCAAGTAAATCAAGGTTGCTTCGCCTGTTTGCCCAATATTTACAAGCAAACCAAGTTCATCATAAATCTTAATTCAACTAATGGCTCCCCTTTTTGACTTTCAGATAAAGTTAGCAAAACCCATAAAAAAAATCCCGATTGCAAAATTTTCACAATCGGGATTTTTATTCAATTATTTCGGAATAACCGAGCTTATTTTTTGACAGCGGCTTCCATTTCTTTAACTTTTGCTTTCAATGCTTTATACTCCGGCATTTCCAAAGCGCTATACACGTTCAAAAGTGTTTTGGCCACGTCAATATTGTTCGGATCAAGTTCGTATGCTTTTTGAAGATAAGGAATCGTGCTTTTGAACAAGTCTTCTCTTTTTGTTTTCAAAACCGCATAACGTTTCATGTCTTTATCGGAATTCCCCAATTTGTTCATTTCGTCAATGATTACCTTCTCGTCTTCCAACTTCAAGGCAGCCATATTGATATAAGCATTGATGTAATTAGGATCAATTTCCATCACTCTTTTATAGTATTTCTCGGCTTCAGCAGGATTTTTTGCATTGGCACTAAGCACACCCAAATTAAAAACCAAGTTGGCATCGTTTGGACTTTTCTCCAAAATTTCGGCAATTATTTTTTTGTAGGTCTCAAAATCTTTTGTTTCCAAATACAAGTTAGCCTCGGCCAAAGCCAATGACGTATCCTCTGGATTTGCTTTTCTGGCATCGGCAATTGCTTTTTTGGCCTCTTCCACTTTTCCTTGATCAACCAAAATTAAGGCAATGTTTTTGTAAATCTCTCCTCTTTTTGAAGGAATATCTTCATTTTTAGGTTTTTCATGGGTTCCCAATTTCACTGCTACGTCTCTCTCTTTAGCAGCATTAAACATATCCTCTTGACCTGATATTTTATTAATTGCCAAATAACTGGTTCCTTTTCCTGAATAATTCAATGTTTTCAGTTCTTCATACAATTTAAGAGCCGTTAGGTAATCTTTCCCATTTACATAAGTGGAAGCTGCATAATAAAGGTTTATGGTGTCTTTTTTATCCAATAAATAAGCATCATACAACTTGCTTGCACCCTCAATTGTTTTATCTGCTTTAGTATCCGCAATGGCACTGTTTATCAATTTCCCTTTGATGGTAACGATTGAAGCCGTCGCTTGTGAAGAATATTTGTTTTTCCCGGAAGCTTTTTCTGCAGCCAATAAATCTTGGTAAGATTTGGCAGCCAAAGAAAGATTTTTTCCTTCTTCCACTTTTTTGTTGGCCAATTCCAAATAAGCATTTCCTTTCACGAAGAAATATTGGGCTTTTTCTGCATCGGCAGCACTGGAAATTAGGGATTCCGCTCCTTGCAAAATAGTCACGGCCTCTTGAGCATTACCTCCTTTTAGTGCTTTTTCAGCAGCTTTAATTTGATCTTTTTGAGCAAAAGTGGCGACTGATATCAATAATGCCGACACTAGTGTTACATATTTACTTTTCATAATTTTTGTTTTAGATTTATGCGCCAAAAATAGCAAGAAAAACATTTGCTCTTTATGATTTTTATCATAAAGAACAAATGTTCTGGATTATTAATTTTTATTTATCGTCATCAGAATCGTCGTCGTCTCCTTCTTCGGAATCGTCTTCGACATCTTCAGAATCATCCTCGTCATCGTCATCGTCTACAACGCCATCGTCTTCTAGAACTTCCAAATCCGGTTTTACCCTTTCAATGACAGGTTCAATAACATTGCCATCTTCGTCAATAACCACCTCTTCAGCTTCGTCTTTCATTACCTTGGTAACGGCCGCAATCGAATCTTTGCCTTTCAAGTTAATCAATCGCACTCCTTGCGTGGCACGACCCATAACGCGCAAATCGTCAATGGCCATCCTGATGGTCAATCCAGATTTGTTGATAATCATCAAATCATCAGCATCGGTTACGGCATTAATCGAAATCAATTTTCCAGTTTTCTCGGTAATGTTAAGTGTTTTCACCCCTTTACCACCACGGTTCGTGATTCTGTAAACATCTTCACCGTCTTCGTCAACCAATTTCGTGCGTTTTCCGTATCCGTTTTCGGTTACCACCAAAATTTGTGAATCGTTGATGTCGTTTTTATCAACGGTAACCATACCAATCACCTCATCGGTTTCGTCTTTCAACGTGATTCCGCGAACTCCGGAAGCCGTTCTTCCCATTGGACGGGTTTTGGTTTCTTCAAAACGAACCAATTTACCGGATTTCACGGCCAAGATAATTTGGCTTTCACCATTGGTCAACTGGGCACCTATTAGTTCATCACCTTCCTTGATGGTAATGGCGGCAACACCGTTGGTTCTAGGTTTTGAATATTTTTCCAAAGAAGTCTTTTTAACCTGACCCTGTTTGGTAACCATTACAAGATTATGTTTGGCGATGTATTCTTTGTCTTTTAAATCCTGTGTGCAAATGAAAGCTTTCACTTTGTCATCACTTTCGATGTTGACCAAGTTTTGAATAGCCCTTCCCTTGGCTGTTTTGCTTCCCTCAGGGATTTCGTAAACACGCATCCAGAAACATTTCCCCTTTTGGGTAAAGAACATCATGTATTGGTGATTGGTTGCCACAAACATGTGCTCCAAGAAATCTTGGTCTCTTGTTCCGGCGCTTTTCTGTCCAACTCCTCCCCTGTTTTGGGTTTTGTATTCGGACAAATTGGTACGCTTGATGTATCCTGCGTGCGAAATGGTGATTACCACACTTTCGTCGGCAATCAAATCTTCGATGCTTACGTCTCCTCCTGAATATTCAATGGTAGAACGACGTTCGTCACCATATTTATCACGAATTTCGGCAAGTTCCTCTTTTATCAATTCAGTTCTTAGATTCACGTCGGCCAATAACGCTTTCAAATGCTCGATTAATTTCATCAATTCTTCGTATTCGGCTCTCAACTTATCTTGTTCCAGACCCGTCAATTGACGCAAACGCATTTCGACAATAGCTCTTGCCTGAATGTCGGATAGATTGAATCTTTCGATTAATTTTTCTCTCGCTTCTTCGGTGTTTTTCGAACCTCTTATCAAGGCAATTACTTCGTCAATATTGTCGGAAGCAATGATCAAACCTTCCAAAATATGGGCTCTTTCTTCGGCTTTGCGCAATTCAAACTGCGTTCTGCGAACCACTACATCGTGACGGTGCTCGATAAAATAATGAATCATGTCTTTCAGATTCAACATTTGTGGGCGCCCTTTCACCAATGCAATATTGTTGACACTGAAAGAAGATTGCAGTTGCGTGAATTTGTAAAGCGTGTTCAAAACCACGTTTGGCGTGGCATCACGTTTCAAGATGTAAACGATGCGCATCCCGTTTCTATCCGATTCGTCACGAATATTGGCAATTCCATCAATTTTTTTCTCATTAACCAAATCAGCAGTACGCTTGATCATATCGGCTTTATTGACTTGGTATGGAATTTCGGTAACAATGATGCACTCTCTTCCATCCACTTCTTCAAAACCAACTTTGGCACGCATGACAATACGTCCGCGACCTGTCTTGAATGCTTCACGAACGCCTTCATAACCATATATCACGCCACCAGTTGGAAAATCTGGAGCTTTGATATGGTTCATCAATTCGTCTATTTCAATATCGTTGTTGTCAAGATAAGCCAGTGTACCGTTGATAACCTCCGTTAAATTGTGTGGTGGCATGTTGGTTGCCATACCCACGGCAATTCCCGTGGCACCGTTCACCAACAAAGTGGGAACTCGGGTCGGCATTACTTTTGGCTCATACAGGGTGTCGTCAAAGTTCAATTGGAAATCAACCGTTTCTTTTTCGATATCGGCCATAATTTCTTCCGAAATCTTTTTCATTCTGGCCTCGGTGTAACGCATGGCAGCCGGACTGTCACCATCGACGGAACCAAAGTTACCTTGGCCGTCAACCAACAAATAACGCATGCTCCACTCTTGGGCCATACGAACCATGGCGTCATAAACCGAAGTATCTCCGTGAGGGTGATACTTTCCTAAAACTTCCCCGACGATTCTCGCCGATTTTTTGTGGGCCGATCTTGAATTAACTCCCAAATCATACATTCCGTAAAGTACTCTTCGATGCACAGGCTTTAGACCATCCCTAACGTCGGGCAGTGCTCTGGATACAATTACAGACATCGAATAATCGATGTAAGCTGATTTCATTTCATCTTCAATGTTAATAGGAATTAACTTTTCTCCTTCAGACATAAGTTGTTATATTTAATAAATTTAGTTTAATTTCAAAACGTGCTAATATACATCTTTTAGAATTTTTCAAACTCTTTTTACACTACTAATTTCAATGATTTATTAACAAATTTCTTTTGCTTTTTGGTTAATAAATTAAGGAACTTTTAACGTTTTTTCCATTCTTTTTTTGTCAATTAGCTGACAAAAGTTCTCGAAAGGAATGGTTTTTGTTTTTCAATTACAAATTCACTAAATTTACGTTTACAATTACAGCATATATTATGGATGATAATTTTTCACCAAGAGTAAAAGACGTCATAACCTACAGCAAGGAAGAAGCCTTGCGATTGGGGCACGACTTTATTGGAACAGAGCATTTGATATTGGGTATTTTAAGAGATGGCAATGGTAAAGCAATAAACATATTGAACAATTTATCCATAAACTTGGATCACCTTCGACGAAAGGTGGAAATCCTGAGTCCTGCCAGCCCAAGCCTTGAAATCAACAACGAAAAAAAGAACCTGCACCTGACACGACAAGCCGAGCGCGCCTTGAAAACCACTTTTCTCGAAGCAAAAGTCTTTCACAGCACCTCCATCAGCACGGCACATCTATTATTGTGCATTTTGAGAAACGAAAACGACCCAACAACCAAGCTATTGAATAAAATGAAAATTGATTATGACATAGCTAAAGAACAATATCTAAACATGACACCGAACGAAGAAGATTTTATCGAAAACTTGCCCAGAAACGATGCTTACAACGACGATTCAGGACAAGATGACAGTCTAAAAGAAGGCACATTCAACAATCCAGCCAATAAATCCAACAAAAAATCCAAAACTCCCGTTTTGGACAATTTTGGGAGAGATTTAACAGAGATGGCCGAAGAAGGAAAACTAGATCCCGTGGTTGGACGCGAAAAAGAAATCGAACGTGTTTCCCAAATCTTGAGCCGACGCAAAAAGAACAATCCGCTTCTTATAGGAGAGCCCGGAGTGGGAAAATCGGCCATTGCCGAAGGATTGGCCTTGCGCATCATCCAGAAAAAAGTATCCCGCATATTGTTCAACAAACGCGTGGTAACACTTGATTTGGCCAGTCTTGTTGCGGGAACTAAATACCGCGGACAGTTTGAAGAACGCATGAAAGCCGTGATGAACGAATTGGAAAAAAACGACGACATCATTCTTTTCATTGACGAAATCCACACGATTGTTGGTGCCGGTGGAGCCACGGGTTCGCTGGATGCTTCCAACATGTTCAAACCTGCTTTGGCAAGAGGAGAAATCCAATGTATTGGCGCCACAACTCTTGACGAGTACAGACAATACATCGAGAAAGACGGAGCCTTGGAAAGACGTTTTCAAAAAGTAATCGTGGAACCGACTTCTGTTGAAGAAACCATCACCATCTTGAACAACATCAAGGACAAATACGAAGACCACCACAACGTGACTTACACGCCGGAAGCCGTTGAAGCCTGTGTGAAATTGACCGACAGATACATGTCCGAACGTTTCTTGCCGGACAAAGCCATAGACGCTTTGGACGAAGCGGGTTCTCGTGTCCACATCGTGAATATTGACGTTCCCAAACAAATTTTGGAACTCGAAAAACAATTGGAGGATGTTCGCGAACTGAAAAATTCCGTTGTCAAAAAACAAAAATACGAGGAAGCAGCCAAGCTTCGCGACGACGAAAAACGCATCGAAAAAGATTTGGCCATCGCCCAAGAACAATGGGACGAAGATTCCAAAAACAATAGAATCAAAGTTACGGAAGACAATGTCGCCGACGTGGTTTCGATGATGACTGGAATTCCGGTGAATCGTATCGCACAAACCGAAAGCAACAAACTGGCCAAGTTGCCGGAACTTATCGAAAATAAAGTTATTGGACAAAAAGAAGCGGTAATGAAAATTGCACGCTCCATCCAAAGAAATCGCGCTGGATTGAAAGACCCGAATCGACCCATTGGTTCCTTCATTTTCTTGGGACAAACCGGTGTGGGTAAAACCCAATTGGCCAAAGTACTGGCCAAGGAATTGTTCGATTCCGAAGATGCCTTGATTCGAATTGACATGAGTGAATACATGGAAAAATTCGCCATTTCAAGATTGGTGGGAGCACCTCCGGGATATGTCGGATATGAAGAAGGTGGACAATTGACCGAGAAAGTGCGTCGCAAACCGTATTGCGTGGTGCTTTTGGACGAGATTGAAAAAGCCCATCCGGACGTATTCAACATGATGCTGCAAGTCCTTGATGACGGTTATTTGACCGACAGTTTGGGACGAAAAATTGATTTCAAGAATACCATCATCATCATGACTTCGAATGTGGGAGCCAGACAATTAAAGGATTTTGGTCAAGGAGTAGGTTTTGGAACAGCTGCCAAAGTAGCCCAAGCCGACGAAAATTCGAAAAGCATCATCGAAAATGCCTTGAAGAAAACTTTTGCTCCCGAATTCTTGAACAGAATTGACGACGTGATTGTTTTCAACGCATTGGAAAAAGAAGACATCAATTTGATTATCGAAATCGAATTGAAAAAATTATACGCTCGCATCAAAGAATTGGGCTATCACTTGAATCTTTCCGATACGGCGAAAGCGTTTATTGCCGACAAAGGTTTCGACAGACAATTTGGCGCCAGACCATTGAAAAGAGCCATCCAAAAATATGTTGAAGATGCGCTTGCCGAAGAAATCATCACTTCGAAAGTGGCCGTCGGTGACGAGATTTTCATGGACTTGAACGAAGCTACGCAGGAACTGACCGTAACCGTTCATAAAGAAGAAAAGCCTACTAATTAGGCTCTTGTTTTAGACATTTTTTAGCCACGGATTCACAACTGATTGTTAAATTAGTGAATTCGTGGCTATTTTTTTTTGATATTATTGTCAAGTCGAGCGCAGTCGAAGCTAATCGTTGAGTCTCGACTGCGCTCGACTTGACATACGGGTTACCAATCCTTTATAATCACCATAATTCGCCCTATATTGATTTAACCGTAATTTAACATCCAAACTACTTTTATCGATATATATTTACACTGGATTAAGTCTATTTAAAACTCATTTATGTTACAAAACAAAATCATACTGGGCAGCGAAGAATGGTGCTCCTTCCCAGAATTGGGAATCCCGACCATCAAGGCGCGTGTCGATTCGGGTGCCAAAACTTCGGCTTTGCACGCCATTAATATTGCTCCTTTCAAAAAAGAGAGTCAAAATTGGGTCAAATTTGACATCAATCCCATCCAAAACAACGTCAAAACAATTATCCATTGCGAAGCGCCCTTGGTGGACAAAAGAATCGTGAAAAGTTCCAGCGGATTTCGCGAAGAACGCTACGTGATTCAAACTCCATTAGAAATCGGTGATTCCAAATGGCTTATCGAAATGACTTTGACCAATCGCGATTCGATGGGATTCCGAATGCTGTTGGGTCGTGAAGCGATGAGCGGAAGAGTGATGGTCGATCCCGAACAACAATATGTTTTGGGCCAGCCCACCAGCGACAGTTTGAAGGAAGCCTACAAGAATTCCGAAAAAGCCAGTACCGGTATTCGCATCGGACTTTTGGCCAGCAATCCGGAATTGTACAGCAACAAACGAATTATGGAAGCCGGCGAAATGCGGGGGCACGAAATGCACTTTTTGAACATCAAGGAATGCTATATGAAACTGGACGCCAAGAAACCCGAAATTCATTATCGCGGCGGATTGATTCTAAATCAATTTGATGCTATCATTCCAAGGATTCGCCCAAGCATCACTTTTTACGGCTGTGCATTGACTCGACAATTCGAAGCGATGAACGTATTTTGCCTGAATTCGTCCACTGCTATCACCCAATCGAGAGACAAATTATTTTCGTTGCAATTGCTCCTGCAAAGCGGCATCGACATCCCAACCACGGGTTTTGCACATTCGCCTTTGGACACCGACGATTTGATTAAAATGGTAGGAGGCACGCCATTAATCGTGAAACTATTGGAAGGAACACAAGGAAAAGG
>JAGNPF010000245.1 GCA_017989775.1 Flavobacterium sp. | reverse complement strand
GAATTGTTTAAAGGTTTAATTTCTTTAGCAGTTAAACTTTTAAGCAATTGGAACTTTTTTGTTTTTCAATTAAAGCGTCATCGCATTTTGGGCAAAATTCGTGTTCGCCATTCAAATAACCGTGAACGGGGCAAACGCTGAATACAGGCGTTACCGTGATATAAGGCAATTTGAAACTGGACAATACTTTTTTGACAAACTGTTTACAGGCTTCCGGCGAACTGATTTTTTCGCTCATGTACAAGTGTAAAACCGTTCCTCCAGTATATTTACATTGCAATTCGTCTTGCAAAAGCAAGGCTTCAAATGGGTCTTCGGTATGATCAACCGGGATTTGGGAACTGTTCGTGTAATAGATATTGTCTTCTTGTCCGGCTTGGATAATATTTGGGAAACGTTTTTTGTCTTCTTTGGCAAAACGATAAGTGGTTCCTTCGGCTGGCGTGGCTTCCAGATTGTACAAGTTTCCGGTGGCTTCCTGGAATTCTTTCATTCGACCACGGATATGGTCTAAGATATTGGAAGCAAAATCAATTCCTGTCGATGAAGTTACCGTGTCTTGTTTTCCCGTAAAATTCACAATCATTTCGTTGATTCCGTTCACGCCAATGGTCGAAAAGTGGTTTCTGAAATGTTGCAAATAACGCTTGGTGTACGGATACAAACCTCGGTCGTACATTTCCTGGATGAATACGCGTTTTTTCTCCAAAGTCGATTTGGCGATGTACAATAGTTTGTCCAATTGTTTGTATAATTCTTCTTTGTTTCCTCTGTATAAATAACCTAAACGAGCCATATTTATGGTTACAACACCAATACTTCCTGTCATTTCGGCACTACCAAAAAGACCGTTTCCACGTTTCAATAACTCACGTAAATCGAGTTGCAAACGACAACACATACTTCGAACTGCATTGGGTTTATAAGCATTTTCGTTTTCTACTTTATCTCCATTTTCGTCTAATTTGTATTGGCTTCCGATGAAATTTTGGAAATAAGAAGAACCAATTTTTGCGGTATTTTCAAAAAGCAGTTCGGTGTTTTCTCCATCCCAATCAAATTCTTCGGTGATGTTCACCGTTGGAATCGGGAAGGTAAAAGGTTGGCCGTTGGCATCGCCTTCGGTCATTACGGTGTAATAAGCTTTGTTGATGATGTTCATTTCTTGCTGGAAATGCTCGTAACGCAAGTCGGTAACCTTGTTCACGCCGCGTTCTTGTGCCCTGACCAAAAGGTCGTGGTTGAAATTGTTTTCGAAGAAATGGTAATCGTTTTTCGTCGGGATTTGGGTTTTCAAATCTTCCGGCACGACCCAGTCCAAGGTGATGTTCGTGAAAGGCGATTGTCCCCAACGAGCAGGAACGTTCAGGTTGTACACAAAACTGCGAATGGCTTTCAAGACGTCGTCAAAAGACAAATTGTCCTTGAAAACATAAGGAGCCAAATAGGTGTCGAACGAACTGAAGGCTTGTGCTCCGGCCCATTCGCTTTGCAAAATCCCCAAGAAATTGGCCATTTGTCCCAAGGCTTCCCTGAAATGGGAAGGGGCTTTGCTTTCGACACGACCCCGAACTCCGTTGAAGCCTTCGTTGAGCAAAACACGCAAGCTCCAACCGGCGCAATATCCGGTCAAGCAATCCAAATCGTGGATGTGGATGTCGCCGTTTCTATGCGCATACCCTTCTTCTTTGGTGTAAACCTTGTCCAACCAATAGTTGGCAATGATTTTTCCGGCCACATTGTTGACCAAACCGGCATTGGAATAAGAGGTATTCGCATTGGCATTGATGCGCCAATCCGTTTGTTCGATATATTCGGCAATGGTTTGCGAGCTGTCCACATAAGTGGTGTCTTCGTTTAGGCCTTCAACGTGTTCTCGCTGCAATTTACGCGTATGGCGGTACAACATAAAGGAGCGCATCACTTCAAAATATTCTTTTTCGAAAAGAATTTTCTCGATCAAATCCTGGATTTCTTCCACTGCCCAGGTGTCTTTGACTTGCAATCCCTTGATAACATCTTCAAAAACACTTTCATCAAATGTCATGGTGACGCTGCTGAAACTTTTTACGATAGCATCTTCAATTTTAAAACTTTCGAACGGTTTATAATCTCCGTTTCTTTTGATGACATACTTTTCCATGGTAATTGATGATTAGTGAGTGGTTTTATATTGTTTAAATTTTGTTTTTTTTTTATTCGTTGTCGGAGAAGAATTTCTCCAATGCTTTTGCTTTTGGAAACAAGATGTTGGTTTCCAAATGGACGTGTTTGTGTAAATCTTGTTCAAATTCTTCCAACATCGCATAGGTTACTCTATAGGTATTGCAGGCATCTGCCGGTGCGGTGTAATTGTTGGTCAAAGCGGCAATTTTCCTAAAACGTTCTCCTTCGTTGGCGTGATCTTCCACCATCATCTTGATGGGATTGTTTACCGTCCCAAAAAGGGGTGGCTCGATGGAATCATGGGTTTTTGTGGCACCAATCATTTTTTTGATGAAGGGAAATAAGATCAATTCTTCTTTTTTCATGTGCTGGGCCAATTCTCCGGCGCTTCTCAAGAACAATTCGTTGATTTCGAACAATTCCGGATGGTTGCTTCCGTGCACCTTGCATAATTTGTTCAAATATTCGATTAGGACAGGCGTTTTTTGTTCCACGAAACGGTGGTGGGTTTTCTCGATATAGATCACCAATAAATCCAGCGGCCAAGAATTGAAATCGATTCCGTAATCGTTTTTGGTGTCCATTACGGTGTTCAATTCTTCCAGTAAATCAGCTTCGTTTATGTTTTTTTTGTGGCATACTTCCTCGAGGGATCGATGTCCTTTGCAACAAAAATCAATTCCATATTTGGAGAAAATGGCTGCCGTCCTAAAATCCCGTGCAACAAAGTCTCCAATCGTGTTTTTTTCCAATGTTTCCATAGATGTTTAATTTTTAAGAGACTCATTTATAGTTAGTTGTAGTCTTTTTTTGTCTCTATTTTGCGGACTATAAATTTGCGAGTTTCTAAATGTATTTTATATGATTTATATCATATTTGGATTTTATTATCATTTTCTTATCAACAGCTGTTGATAAGAAAATAAAGCTAGGCGAAGTCTTTTTTTGGTTTTGGGATGATGCAATTTTATAGAAAAAAGATTTCATTAAACATGATTGGAATCATACTTGACCAAATATTTCGATGCGAAATTTGCTCCAGTTAAAGAGTAGAAATAAAACACAGATTAAGAATGAACGATACCTTAAATACAATGGAACTTCCCGAAGGACATCCGGTGAGTGTTTATTACCAGGAAAAAGAAATCATCAATTCACTTTTGGGCGAATTGTTGGCGGTGGATGCAGCAACCGAATTGCAGAAATACACGAATATTTTCAACCAATTGCAAACCATAGAAAAGCGATTTGCCCGAAAAGAGAACCAACTTTTTCCGTTTTTGGAAAAAAAAGGATGGAATGGGCCTTCGCAAGGAATGTGGTCTTTTCACGACAACTTGAGGGAACAATTTCGATTGTTGCGCAAAAATATGGATGCCAAGGAATTTGGCAAAATTAATTCGGACACGCCATTTTTGGTTGATGGAATCAATAGATTGATGAATACCGAAGACATGGTTTTGTTTCCCAATTCCTTGAACATGCTTTCGGAAGAAGATTGGATTGCGATGCGAAAAGGCGATGAGGAAATAGGGTGGATGCTGCCCCAAGCCCCGGCGCCGTTTCCGGCGGTGGAATACGTGCACCCGAGTCAGGATTTTACCAAAAGAGAAATGA
>JAGNPF010000244.1 GCA_017989775.1 Flavobacterium sp. | reverse complement strand
TCGCTTCCGCAAACAAACAAAACGTCTCTTCCTTGCAATCTTAAATATCTCGAATAAATATCCGAAGGCACATAAACACCCGCTAAATGCCCAATGTGAATGGGTCCGTTGGTATAAGGCAATGCCGCCGTAATGGTATATCTTTTAGGATTCTGTAACATAATTCAGTTTAATTTGCTACAAAAATAAGTAATTTTATCATAAAGCAGGGGTAACTCACAAACTCTCCATACACAATTGCTGTAATTCGTTGATTTTTGGCAATTGATTTTGTGGGGATTTGCTAAATTTGATAAACGCTTTATAACAAAATCAATGAAAACCGAATTTAAAGAAGAACAGAAATTTACCCAATGGTGGTTTTGGCTAATTTTTATTGGTGTAACCCTTATCCCAGTTTATGGAATTTATAGGCAAATAATTTTGGGAGAAGTTTTTGGAAACAAGCCGATGTCGGACACGGGATTGATTGTTTTTGCAATAATTTCGTTTGGATTTTTGGTTTTGTTTTGGCTCTTTAAGCTGAAAACAGCAATTGATGAAAAAGAAATACGAATTAATTTTTTCCCTTTGGCAAGCAAAACCGTGGAATGGAAAGAGGTGAAATCAGCCCAGGTAATCAATTATGGATTTGTGGGTGGTTGGGGTATTCGGTTATTTACAAAATACGGAACGGTTTACAACACAAGAGGAAATAAAGGGCTCGCATTGGAATTAAAAAACGGAAAGAAATTTTTAGTGGGTACCCAAAAAATGGAAGAGTTGTCCGAAGTTGTCGGGAATGTTTTCAATTCAAAACAATAAGTTTTTTCGGCATTGAAACCGGTTTTATATTTGACTTGTTCAAAAAGAAAACAGTTATGCCTATCTTTGCAAAACGAATTTCAAAGATTCCAAATTATGGCAAAAGGACCTGAAAAAAACACCAAAAACAAGGCTTTGCATACCAAGTTACTCAATCGGAAAAAGGCTAAATTGCAAGAAGAAAAGAAAGAAAAAGCCTTACGGTTGAAAGCTTTGGTAGCCAAAATGAATCAGAAAAAGAAGGCTGACGATTCGAATAACGGATAAAAAAATCTGTGCTAATCTGTGCAATCTGTGGCAAAAAAACATTTCCATTGCTCACTATTTTAGCCGAAATTTGCCCAATATCTAAACCCAAACCCAATGGAATTCGGCAGAATCATTATTTCAGAAACAGCGGCAAACAGCGAAAATCTTCAGGACGTCATCAACTCCAATATTTCGGTAATCAACCTAATGCGTGAGGAAAAAATCGACGACGAATTCATTCACGAAGATGCCCTGATGAGTTATTATTTGGACTATTATTATTCCCAATATGTGGCCGGAAATTTTGCGCAGTTTGTTCATCATTCGGGTTGGAACAAGGAACTGAATGAGCTAATCGAGGAAGGCTTGGCCTTGATTGGCGCCGAAAAACACCTCGAATTTTTCCAACAACAATCCAAAAAAGTAAAGCTGATGAGCAGCGTGAAACTCAATAAATTCCTGAATGGAAAACTGGAAGGCGTAAATCCAACAAGAGATTTATTGAACAGCGACACTTTTTTCGAAATCGAGGAAAATCTGGTCACCCTGAACGCCAATTTCCTGAAATCACACCCCGATTTCCAGGTGCTTTCCGTGGATGAAATGTTCGAGACCTTGGAAGAATTCGTGGGTCACGAGATAAAAAGAGAATAATTGCGAAATAATTTAACCACAAACCCAAATACTCTCACGCTTTTTTTAGGATACTATCAAAATAAGTATATTTTTGTCCAAGTTAGAAACACATAGTCGGATTAAAAGCCTGGGATAGTTATGGAAACCCTGAATCAATTTTTTAAATTATTTGTGTTGGATATTCGCAACACGATGGGATTGTTGTTTTGGGGAAATTTTGCCTTGGCTACTCTGGTTTTTACTTTTCGTTTTACACTCTTTAGCAAGGACAGCAAAACACATTTGTTGGTATTTGGTTTTTCCAAAATTTTCCAGGCATTTGCTTGGCTGGCTTTTTTCCTGAGAACCGACACCGTTTCGATTAACCCAATCGATATCATCATTACCAATACCCTGGTTTTTACCAGTTATTACCTTGAATCTGTTGCAATGCTGATGATGGTCAAAGGCAGTTCCAAAAAAGCTTTTCGATTTCAGTTCTTGTTGTTCATTGTTATGCTGTTGGGTTTTTATGCCGTTGTTTTGGTTGAAGCTGCAGCCAATATTCGTGTTTCAATGGCATCAATGATTATTTTTGCACTGCTGATTCGACCTTCTTTGCAATTTTTAACCGAAGCGCGAAGCAGCTTGTTTAAAAAAATATTGGGTATTAACTACGTCATATTATTAGTCGTGCTGGTTTTCAGGACGATTTATCCCCTTTTTAAAACATCAACAACGCTGTATTCGGTTGATCCGACGCAAAAAATCATCTTCCCGATTATATTTTTGATGATGATTATCAGCGGAGTGGGTTATTTGCTTTTGTTGCAGGAAGAAAAAGAGATACAAGTCAAAAAGTTATTGGACGACAAAGACAAATTTTTCTCCATCATTGCCCACGATTTGAGGGGGCCGTTCAATGGCATTATTGGATTATCAGAATTGTTGTTGGAAAAAGACAATCAATTGAAACCTGAAGAAACCAATGAATTCATACAACTAATTCACAAATCCTCAAAAAATGCGTATTCACTACTGGACAATCTTTTGACTTGGGCACAATCCCAAACGGGAAGCCTTGAATTTATTCCTAAAAAAATAGAAATCAGCCCAATTATGGATAAAACGATAAACCTGTTGGACAATATTGCCAAAAGCAAAAACATCAGTATGCAATCTGAAATAAAAAACGAAGAGTATGTTTTTGCCGACAAAGACATGTTGGGAACCATCTTTCGCAATCTCATTTCAAACGCCATAAAATTTACGGAGACCAATGGCAAAGTACTGCTTTCGATGACAAATGAAAGTAACCAAATAGTGTTTTCGGTAAAAGACAGCGGCATTGGCATTGCCCCCGAAAAAAGGGCCAATCTATTCGACATCAACCAAAAGAACACTACATCGGGAACCAATGACGAAACCGGAACAGGTTTAGGATTGATGCTGTGCAAAGATTTTGTCGAGAAACACGGTGGCCAAATTTGGGTTGAAAGCGAATTGGGCAAGGGAAGCAATTTCAAATTTACCATCCCCAATCCCATTTAATTAGGTGTTTGCCAATAGTTTTTATTGTACAAAGAAATTTCGCAAAACAAAATTCCACAGAGATACCCAAAGAGGAAACGCAAAATCCCGCAAGAATTTAAAAATTAAACTTTGTGAATCTCTGTGTTGACTTTGTGCAACTTTGCGAAATAGCTTTTTACTCAAAACTTTGTCCCATAAGTATCAAACATTTCCTTAAATTTGCTGTCGTTATTATAAAAATTCGCACTTAAAAAATCAAGATATGTTACAAATTGTATTTATTAGAGAGAATCAGGAGAAAGTAATCAAGGCTTTGGCAAAAAGAAATATGGATGCCGCAAGCATTGTGGAAGAAGTGGTGAAACTGGACGAAACTCGTCGTGCCACGCAAGTAGAGTTGGACAATGCTTTAGCCGAATCTAATAAATTATCCAAAGATATAGGCGAATTGATGAAAGCCGGCGAAAAAGCCAAAGCCGCCATTCTCAAAGAAAAAACAGTTTTGTTAAAAGAAAAAAGCAAAGCTCTGGCTGAAACTACCGACCAATTGGCTGCCGAGCTTCAAGAAAAACTATACACGTTGCCCAATCTTCCCGCCGATATTGT
>JAGNPF010000243.1 GCA_017989775.1 Flavobacterium sp. | reverse complement strand
AATGTCAGGTTTACTTCTTAAAGTTGTTTTTTTGCTTTTGTCAGTATCCAATTTTAGTAGCATCATTATGCCATTTCAATAAGATATACATCTTTTGGATAATTTCCGTACATCTTTTGGTTTGTTTCTGTACATCTTTTAGCTAAAAGATGTACGGAAATTGAATTTAATCTCCTTAACTTTTGATAACTTTGTCTTTAGAAACTAATTGTATCAATCCATCAAATCTATTCTTATGCCTGTCTCCTTCAAAATGGTGCCCAAGAAAAACAATTTGGCCTCGCCGCCGGAAACCAAATACTATCCCTGTGCCGTGCATACGGGCGAAGATGATTTAGACCGTTTGGCCGAAATTGTGGTTTCGCAATCAACCATCAGCAGGGCCGATTGCTATGGGGTTATTATAGCTTTGACAAAAGCTATTGGCGAATCCTTGGCTGCGGGTCGCATCGTGAAGATTGATAATTTGGGAACTTTTCAAATCACTTTGCAGGGGGTGCCCGCCGATTCTCCTGACGATTTGGGCAAAGCAAACATCAAAGGGACCAAAATAATCTACAAACCTTCACGAAACATGAAACAAGCCCTAAGGCAGTTGACCTATAAAAGAATTCGGTAATAACCGAGAAACCACAGTGCAAAGCAAGGAATTCGCTTCTCTCGTGTGCGCAAATTCGTGTAATTTTTGTCTAAAAATTTTAAATGCGAATGTCCGTATTGAAATTCTTCCTCAAAATTCCCTAAATTTATATCCTGAAATTCAAGCCCACAATGAAACTTTACATCAAGAACATGGTTTGTGGCCGTTGCGAAATGGCCGTGAGAGCGACATTGGAACAACTGCAAATTCCCGTGCTCTCGATACAATTGGGCGAAGTGGAGTTGGCCGGAAACCTAGAAGAAAACCTAAAGCAAACCTTGTCCCAAAACCTGAATGCTCTTGGCTTCGAATTGCTTGACGACAAAATCAGCAAGACCATCGAGCGCATTAAAAACCTAATCATAGATTTGGTGCATTATCAAAACGAGCAGCCAAAAATCAATTTGTCCACCTATTTGTCCGAGGATTTAAAACAGGATTACAGCACTTTGAGCAACCTTTTTTCGGAAACCGAAGGCATCACCATCGAGCATTATTTCATTGCCCAAAAAATAGAAAAAGCAAAAGAATTGTTGCTCTACAACGAATTGACCTTGAGTGAAATTGCCATCCAACTCAACTACAGCAACCTGGCTCACCTGAGCAACCAATTCAAGAAAGTGACGGGTTTCACGCCCAGCCATTTCAAGAAATTGAAGGAAGTAAAGCGAAAGCAAATCGATGATTTGACCAGTTGATTTTTTTTACCATAATAAGTAATCAGAAACATTTATTGTTATATTTCAATACTGTTGTTGCAGATGTAATTATTCGGTTGTTTTGTCATTTCGACGAAGGAGACCCGAGCGATAGTGAACAGGCGAAGCAAATCACATAACGAGAGCAACTAATGGGATTTCTCCTTCGTCGAAATGACACAAAAAGCCAACCTAAAAAAACATTATTTTGTTCTAATTGATTAATTATAATTGATTTGCAAAAAAAAAAAAACTTATATGACTTATATGGTAAATTCCATTTTATAAATCTTGCAAAACTTTCCCAAAATTCTACAACAACTACAAACAGTTTCCTTCGGATATTTGCAATGTAAAATTTAAGACAACAATCAAATGACACATACTTATACCATTACCGGGATGTCCTGCAACGGCTGTCGAACCAAGGCAGAAAAAGCCTTGAATGAACTCGATGGAGTGGAAGCCGTGGTGACTTTGGACCCGCCAACGGCAGCTATTGCCTCAGAAAAACCGGTTCCCGTTTTCAAACTCCAAAAAGCCTTGTATTCGGCAGGGAATTATATCATTAGCGAAAGCGGTGAACCCAATGAAAATTCCATTTACGCCACGCCAATGCCCAGCGAAATGAAGCCTGTCGATTTGCCCAAAAGTGCTGCTGGAAAATACTATTGCCCGATGTTTTGCGAAGGCGACAAAGTCTATGACGACCAAGTGGGTTGCCCCGTTTGCGGAATGGATTTGGTCAAAGCACCCGAATTGGTTGCAGTCAAAACAAGTTACACTTGCCCGATGCACCCCGAAATTGTGCAGGAGGAACCCGGAGATTGCCCTATTTGCGGAATGGATTTGGTGCCGATGCAAGTCGAGGAAGAGGAAGAAAACGAGGCTTACAAGGAGTTGTTGCACAAAATGAAAATAGCCTTGCTGTTTACCGTTCCCGTTTTCATCATTTCGATGCTGGAAATGCTGCACGGCAATCCGTTGTTGCAACTGATGGAAACCCAAAAGTGGAATTGGGTGCAGTTTGTCCTTTCGCTTCCCGTGGTTTTTTATGCCGGTTGGATCTTTTTTGTGCGTGCCTGGAAATCCATCCTGACCTGGAATCTCAACATGTTTACCTTGATAGGAATTGGGACTGGAGTTGCCTTTTTGTTTAGCGTGGTGGGATTGTTGTTTCCCGAATTTTTTCCCGAAGAATTCAAGCACCACGGCACGGTTTCACTTTATTTTGAAGCTTCGGTGGTGATATTGACCTTGGTTTTGTTGGGACAATTGATGGAAGCCAAAGCTCATGGACAAACCAACAAAGCCATCAAGGAACTATTGAAATTGGCGCCAACCCAAGCCACTTTGGTCGTTGACGGTCTGGACAAAATAATCTCCATTCACGACATCAAAAAAGGCGATGTGTTGCGTGTAAAACCCGGAGAAAAAATCCCAGTGGACGGAAAAATTACCGATGGCGAAAGCACCATAGACGAATCGATGATTTCGGGAGAACCCATTCCTGTTGACAAAACGGTTGATGATTCAGTAATTGCAGGAACAATAAACGGCAACAAATCCTTCCTGATGGTTGCCGAAAAAGTAGGCTCGGAAACCCTGCTTTCGCAAATTGTGCAAATGGTCAACGACGCCAGCCGTTCGCGAGCACCCATCCAAAAACTGGCCGACAGCATTGCCAAATATTTTGTACCAACGGTGGTAGGAATTTCGATTGCAACATTTCTGGTTTGGGCAAAATTCGGTCCCGAACCCGCGATGGTCTATGGTTTCATCAATGCGGTGGCTGTTTTGATAATCGCCTGTCCCTGCGCTTTGGGATTGGCCACGCCCATGTCGGTGATGGTGGGAGTGGGCAAAGGCGCCCAATCGGGAGTCTTGATCAAAAATGCCGAAGCCCTGGAAAACATGAACAAGGTAAACGTCTTGATTACCGACAAAACCGGAACGATTACCGAAGGAAAACCATCGGTGGAACGAGTGTTTTCATTGAATAATGAAGTAGAAAATCTATTGCAAAACATCGCTTCCTTGAACCAATACAGTGAACATCCTTTGGCGCAAGCCGTGGTAAATTATGCCAAAAACCAAAATATTGCTTTGGTCGAAGTGAAAGATTTCGAAGCCATTTCCGGAAAAGGCGTCATTGGAACGGTAGCCAACAAGAAAGTGGCTTTGGGCAACAAAAAATTGATGGAGCAAGTGAATGCAACTGTTTCCGATGATTTGGAAACCAAAATTATAGCCGAACAAAAACTCGGAAAAACGGTTTCCTATATTGCCATTGACGGCATTGCCCTTGGTTTTGTATCGATTTCCGATAAAATAAAAGCAACGAGTGCCGAGGCTGTCAAAGAATTGATTCGACAAGGTGTTGAAGTGATTATGTTGACGGGAGACAATGAAAATACCGCAAAAGCCGTCGCTGACGAATTGCATTTGACGAGTTTTATCGCCAATTGTTTG
>JAGNPF010000242.1 GCA_017989775.1 Flavobacterium sp. | reverse complement strand
TGTTGTCAAAAGTAGAAAAATTTTCTCAAATCGAAGTTTTAGAAGCTTGATTTAAAAAAAGAAATGTTTTATTTATAAAGTAAATTTATTTTTGACAATACAAATTTCAAAGAAAATCACTATATTCACAATAATTTTGAAGGTATGAAAAGAAAGTTAGAAGCCGAACTCATCAGCATTGCACATCGCATTTTGAAATTGAAAAACAAATCGGAATTGCTACAACTCCAACAAGAAACACTGAAGTTGTATGAAAAACTTTCGGTTTTGCTTTTTGTAGAAGAAAACTTTAGTGAAGTTAAGCCAACAATAGGTTATGCCGCTGCGGAAAAAGAGGTAGAAGCCATTTTTGAGCAGGAAGAAAATGTTGAAACTGAACCGGAAGAAGTGAAAGTAGAAGTTGAAGAAACGGTTGAGGAAGCTGATTTTCCTGCTGACGACAATGCTGAAGAAATGACTTTAGAAAATGAAGAAGTTGCGGTAGATGAGGAAATAATTGAAGAAGAAAGATTATCCGAAGAAATGGTTGAAGAGGAACCAGAAAAGGAAGAGTCAACTGCCGAAGAAATGCATGAAGAGGAAATGGAACAAGAACCTTTGGAAGCAGAACCAATAGCTGCAGAAGTAGAATTTGCACCCCTTTTTGAAATAACAAGAGACGAAGAGCCTGAAAAGTCAAAACAAATCACGTTAGAAGATTTCTTGAGTGAAGGTCATGTGGAGCCCATTTTTGTAAGAGCTGAACAATCTTACTCCAACGAAACCACTACCACGCAAACCAATACCGAGGACGATACAGAAATGATTACGAAAGTAGAAGTGTTTGAAACCAAGAAAACACAGTTTGTAATAGACCACCAAGAGCCAAAACCTGTTTCCTTAAACGACAGCTTATCTAAATCAATCAATATTGGCTTAAACGATCGAATTGGTTTTGAAAAACATCTTTTTAGCGGAAGTAGTGAAGATATGAATCGAGTACTTTCGCAATTAAGCACGTTTTCTAATTTTGACGAAGCACAAGAGTTTATTGAAGATATGGTTAAACCAGACTATAACAATTGGAATGGAAAAGACGAATATGCCACAAGATTTATGGAAATCGTTGAAAAAAAGTTTTCTTAAATGGGTAAATTATTCATCGTTCCCACGCCAATTGGTAACCTCGAAGATATGACGTTTCGAGCGATTCGTGTGCTCAAAGAAGCCGATTTAATTTTGGCGGAAGACACGCGAACCAGTGGGAAATTGCTCAAACATTACGAGATCAATACGCACATGTACAGCCACCACATGCACAACGAGCACAAAACGGTTGATAACCTGATCACACGTTTGCAAGGCGGAGAAACGATTGCTTTAATTTCGGATGCGGGAACTCCAGCGATTTCCGACCCTGGATTTTTACTCACGCGAGCTTGTGTGGAACATAAAATTGACGTGGAATGTTTGCCAGGTGCGACCGCTTTTGTTCCCGCATTGGTGAACAGTGGCTTGCCCAACGACCGATTTATCTTTGAAGGTTTCCTTCCTGAGAAAAAAGGACGACAAACCCGTTATTTGGCTTTAGCCGAAGAAACTAGAACAATGATTTTATACGTTTCGCCTCATAAATTATTGAAAACATTAACTGAATTTATCACTTATTTCGGAGAAGACCGACAAATTTGTGTTTCCAGAGAACTCTCTAAACTGCACGAAGAAAATGTTCGTGGAACGGTTCGAGAAGTGTTGACCCATTTCGAATTGAAAGCGCCTAAAGGTGAAATTGTAGTCGTAGTTGGAGGTAAAACGACTAAATAATTTTAAAGTATGAACACAACAAGATCACATACAAAATGGTTAGGCGGATTGGCGTTTGAAAGTACCAATCCCGGAGGTACAGTACAAATTGACGCTTCCACCGAACAAGGCGGAACCAATTCAGGTTTGCGTCCGAAGGCGCTGATGTTAAACTCCCTTGCGGGTTGTTCGGCAATGGATATTGCGAATTTAGTAGGTAAAATGCGTGCTGAAATCGATACTTTTACGATTGATGTTGAAGGCGATTTGACAGATGCCGAAGTCCAAACGTTTCACACTTTTCGGGTGACTTATAATTTTTACGGAGCTAATTTGGATGAAACCAAGTTGGAGAAAATCGTTCATATGTCGACCGATAAATATTGTGGCGTAATGGAAATGTTTCGTCATTTTGCCAAAATTGAAATTTCTATTAACTACTTTACTTCTTAAGTTATGACCATCGAAACCTTCTTAAATCAGTTAGAAAACAATCCTGAAAGCACTTCGTTTCAAGACATTCTTGCAGTTATCGAGGCGAATTATACGTTTACACCCACGACTTTTTCCAATGGAAATCACAGCAATAAAGAACGAGAAAATAACGGTTCGTGTAAGATTTTCGCTTTCGCTAAATTAAATCAGTTGAACAAATTGCAAACCTTAGCGTGTTTTGGAAGTTACTATTTCGAAGATGTTTTGCAAAATCCAGAAGGAACGGACCATCAGAATATTCGAAATTTTATGGAATACGGTTGGGAGGGAATTCGTTTTGAGAAAGAAGCTTTGTCTGCCTTAAAATAATTAGATTTTCTGCCCTTTGCTTTTTTATTTGATGTACTTTTAGGATATTTATTTTTCACTTAATTATCTGCCAAAATGCGTTGGACCTATAAACCAAAACCCACTCCTGAAAAGATTTCGACGCTCGTCGAATCTCTGAATATTTCACCAATGATTGCTGAATTATTGGTTTCCCGTGGCATTGAAACGTTTGAACAAGCTCGTCTTTTTTTCCGGCCCACTCTAGCTGATTTGCACGATCCATTCTTGATGAAAGATATGGAAAAAGCGGTTGCTAGAATTGAACAAGCAATACTGTCAGGCGAAAATATTATGGTTTTCGGTGATTATGATGTCGACGGAACAACGGCAGTTTCGCTGGTCGCTTCCTATTTAAAAACCATTTATCCCAATGTGGCGACTTACATTCCAGACCGGTATTTGGAAGGTTACGGCATTTCGTTTAAAGGAATTGATTATGCAGATGACAATGAGATTTCGCTAATTATTGCATTAGATTGTGGTATAAAATCCTTGGATCATGTGGCTTACGCCAAAGACAAAAACATTGACTTTATCATTTGTGACCACCACCGTCCAGGCGAAACCATTCCCGATGCAGTGGCGGTTTTAGACCCCAAAAGAGTTGATTGTACGTATCCTTACGATGAATTGTGCGGTTGCGGTATTGGTTTCAAATTGATTCAAGCTTTGGGAAAAAATCGCAATCAAACCATTGAAGATTTAGAGCCGTATTTGGACTTAGTTGCCACAGCGATTGCCGCAGACATTGTTCCGATGACGGGAGAAAACAGGATATTGGCCAAGTTCGGATTGCAAGTTATTAATAGCAATCCACGACCAGGAATTCAAGCACTAATTCATCAAGTCAAGAAAAAAGAATTGACGATTACCGACGTGGTTTTTATCATTGCACCTCGGATTAATGCAGCCGGAAGAATCAAACATGGCAACCACGCGGTGGAATTATTGTCGGAATTTAATTTGGAACAAGCGATTGCATTTGCCGCAGAAATTGAACTGTACAACAGCAGTCGCAAAGAATTGGACAAGCAAATAACGGTAGAAGCATTACGGCAAATTGATTCAAATAATGAAAAGGAATACTTTTCGACCGTTGTTTATCAAGAAGATTGGCACAAAGGCGTAATCGGAATTGTAGCTTCGAGGTTGATTGAAACGTATTACAGACCGACATTGGTTTTTACAAAAAGTGGCGATAAATTAGCAGCT
>JAGNPF010000241.1 GCA_017989775.1 Flavobacterium sp. | reverse complement strand
CAAAATGTTGTTCGGGTGTTTTTTTTAATTGGTGGGTCAAATGGTTTAGGGAACCTTTGGTCAACAAGTTTTGCACTTTGGCTCCCGCTTTTTTCATCCATTCGATGGAAAGTCCGCCATCGACAAAGGTCAAGACTTCAACACGATTGTTGTATCCTTTTTCCTCGGCCCAAGCCATAATGCCTTTTACGCCTTCGAATTCGCCTTCGCTTACACGAGCCGAGGCAATTTCGATGCGGTCAATGTTTAATTCTTCTAGCAATAATTGCGCAATGGTTAATTTTTCTGCAGCAGAAAATGATACTCCCGAGGTTTGTTCACCATCGCGGAGCGTCGTGTCCATTATTTCAATTTTTCTTTTTTTCATTTTAATTGGATGCTAGTGTAATTTCACTAATTTGAAATCAGAATACTGTATTTGTATAAAACACTAAAAGCAGTTACTTCGGCAAAACCCAAAAGGGAATGCTTCCGTAACTGCATTTTTTTGAGATTTTTATTAGAAAGGAAGCTTGTCGGCAAATGCTACAATATCTCCTTTGATGTTTTGTAAATAATCGATGTCGTCAAAACCGTTCAACATATTGTTCTTTTTGTATCCGTTGATATCGAAAGATTCTTTTTGTCCAGTAGCCAATAAAGTAATGGTTTGTTCCGGCAAATTGATTTCCAATTGCGTGTTTGGATCTGCTTCGATAGCCTTGAAAATAGTTTCTGAAAATTCAGGACTCACTTGCACTGGCAAAACACCAATGTTCAAGCAGTTTCCTTTGAAGATGTCGGCAAAGAAAGAAGAAACCACAGCGCGGAATCCGTAATCGTAAACTGCCCAAGCAGCGTGTTCACGAGAAGAACCTGAACCGAAGTTTTTTCCTCCAACAAGGATTTTTCCGCTGTAAGTTTTGTCGTTTAACACGAAATCTGCTTTTGGAGTATCGTCTCCATTGTATCTCCAGTCACGGAAAAGGTTGTCTCCAAAACCTTCACGTTTTGTCGCTTTCAAGAAACGAGCCGGGATGATTTGATCAGTGTCCACGTTTTCTATTGGTAACGGCACTGCGCTACTCGTAAGGATATTAAATTTATCGTATGCCATTGTAATTTTAGATTTTAGATTTTAGATTTTAGATTTTCCTCCGAAAGACGAAATCTTAAAGCTAAAATGTTTTTGTATTAAATAATGTAAATGATTTTTTATCTGAAGTTTTAGATTTAAAGTATTACGCTATTCGCAGTAATCTAAAATCTAAAATTTTCAATCTAAAATAAATCTCTAGGATCAGTCAATTTTCCAGTAACTGCTGCTGCCGCTGCCATAATTGGAGAAGCCAACAACGTTCTTGAACCAGGACCTTGACGACCTTCGAAGTTTCTGTTGGATGTACTTACCGCATATTTCCCGGCAGGAACTTTATCGTCGTTCATTGCCAAACAAGCGGAACAACCCGGTTGACGCAATACAAAACCAGCTTCGGTAAGAATGTCCAAAATTCCTTCTTCCTTGATTTGTGCTTCCACGACGTGTGAACCTGGAACCAACCAAGCAGTAACATTGTCTGCTTTTTTTCTTCCTTTCACAATTTCGGCGAAAGCTCTAAAATCTTCGATACGACCATTGGTACAACTTCCCAAGAATACATAATCAATTGGTTTTCCAATCATCACGTCATCTTCGTGGAAGCCCATATAGGCTAAAGATTTTTTATAAGTTTCCTCGCCGCCTTCCACTTGGTCGGCACTTGGAATATGTTTGGAGATACCAATTCCCATTCCAGGATTGGTTCCATAAGTAATCATTGGTTCGATGTCGGCCGCGTCGATGTTTAATTCTGCGTCAAAAACGGCATCAGCATCTGTTTTTAAAGTTTTCCAATATTCAACAGCTTTTGTCCAAGCTTCTCCTTTTGGAGCATACAAACGTCCTTCCAAGAAGTCGAAAGTTTTTTGGTCAGGAGCAATCATACCTCCACGAGCACCCATTTCGATAGAAAGGTTACACACAGTCATACGACCTTCCATGGACATTTCTTCAAAAACATTTCCGGCATATTCCACGAAATATCCTGTTCCTCCAGAAGTGGTCAATTTTGAAATGATGTACAAAGCCACGTCTTTTGGCCCAACACCTTTGCTCAATTTACCATTTACGTTGATACGCATTTTCTTTGGTTTGGGCTGCATGATGCATTGAGTTGACAAAACCATTTCCACCTCGGAAGTTCCGATACCAAAAGCAATGGCTCCAAAAGCACCGTGGGTAGAAGTATGTGAATCTCCACAAACGATGGTGGCACCCGGCAAAGTAATTCCGTTTTCAGGACCTACCACGTGTACAATTCCATTTTTTTGGTGACCCAATCCCCAGTGAGAAATACCATATTCTGTTGCGTTGTCTTCCAATGCTTTCAATTGATTGGCAGATAATGCATCAGCAACAGGCAAATGCTGGTTTATGGTTGGAGTGTTGTGATCGGCAGTGGCAAAAGTACGCTCAGGGTACAAAACCTTGATGCCTCTTGCTTTTAAACCTAGAAAAGCAACAGGACTTGTAACTTCGTGAATGAAATGACGGTCAATAAAAAACACGTCTGGTCCATCTTCAATTTTACGTACTACGTGCGCATCCCATACTTTGTCAAATAATGTCTTACTCATTTTAAATATTTTTTTAGTGTATTTCTCTTTTTACAATTTTGGAAATGAACCAAAATCATAACAATGGCAGCAAATTTATGAAAAGAATTAAAAGTGTCAATTATAGTATTTACTTATATACGATACCCAACGCAGTTTTTACGACGACGAACTGCTTTCGATATTTGGAACCAGTTTGGTTATCGTCTTTTAATTTGACTTTAATTCTCTTTTTGATATTGTTTCCAATGCGACAATTTTGTTTTTAAATTTTTGCAAATTTATGGCTGTTTTGTCGTAAATAAGTGATTTTGTGTCTATAAAATGTAACAAAACGGATAAAAATAGTAATAATTTGCAAAGTTTTAGACCTCTGTTTATTGACCAAAAAAACACCGATTCTGTTCTTTGGGTCTTCAAACCCGAATTGTTTTGGTTCCCGAAAACGATATTTTTTTGCTAAAATACTACGACATCCAAGAAATAGATATTGGGATTTTTTTGTGAAATTTGGAATGAAATTTTACGTAAAATCGATTAAAAACCGGATTTCGGATTTCGAGTTCTAAACCAGTTTTTTGTTGATAACTTGCACTCCGTTTTCATTTAAAAAATTCTAAATTTGGAAACTGCTAAATGCATTTTTAGGAAATTGCAAAGCATTAAAATCCAACTATGTACTTAATATTCGATACCGAAACCACAGGATTACCCAAGCGTTGGGGCGCACCCATTTCCGACACGGACAACTGGCCAAGATGTATTCAAATCGCTTGGCAGCTCCACGACGAGATGGGTAAAGTCATCGAGCACCAGGATTATTTGGTCAAGCCCGAAGGCTTCAACATTCCCTATGATGCCGAGCGTATTCACGGTATTTCGACCGAATTGGCGCAAGCAGAAGGAATTCCTTTGGCCGATGTTTTGGAGAAATTCAACCTCGCTTTAAGCAAAGCCAAATTCATTGTGGGGCAAAACCTGGGTTTTGACGTCAACATCATGGGTTGCGAATTTTACAGAATGGGAGTCGAAAGTCCGATGGGTTCGATGCCAATTTTGGATACCTGTACCGAGGTCACCGCTTCCTTGTTGAAATTGCCCGGCGGTCGTGGTGGGAAATTCAAATTGCCCACCTTGACGGAATTGCATCAATACCTGTTCAACCAGCCTTTTGCGGAAGCCCACAACGCCACTGCCGATG
>JAGNPF010000240.1 GCA_017989775.1 Flavobacterium sp. | reverse complement strand
ACATTGGTTTCGACCATATAATAAGTGGTTTCTTGGTAATATCCAGGGTCATAATAAACAGGTGAATACATTCCGTACCAGTTGCCAAAACCGTAACCGTATCCATACATTCCACCGTAACCCATTCCTCCATAATAAATGGAAGTATTTGTTCCAGGGACATAATCGGTTTCTTTTGTGGTATCTACCAACCTCATTGAAATTACGGCATCGTAATTTTCGTCTTGAAGAATTTTTAATTTTTGCTCTTTGGTAAGTCCTAAATTAGTTCCATTCAATAAGGCATAAGAAGAATGGAATTTTGGACCAATTGCAGCAATCCTGTTTTCGGTAACCCTTCTTGTGGCCTCGTCTTTAACCAGGGCGACTACCAATATTTTCTTGAATTCTTCCTTTGCAGTAGAGGTGTCAGGATCTCTCCAGCTACTTAACAATTGTTGTGCCGCTGCTGCAGCCTGCGAGAAATACCAAGGACAATGCAATAAAAAATTTCTTGATAATCAAATAATTTGTTAGCTATTAATTGATGTAAAAGTAGGGATAAATTATTTCCTGTTAATATTTTAGAAAGATTTTTTTATCCTGTCCAGGTCTCGTTTAGTGTCTTGTTCTTTCAAGGATTCGCGTTTGTCGTAGGTTTTCTTTCCTTTGCAAAGTCCAATTTCGAGTTTGGCCATTCCTTTTTCGTTGGTAAACAATCGCAAGGGAACAATGGTCAAACCTTTGGCTTGAACACTTCTGGCCAATCCTTTGAGTTCTCGTTTATTGAGTAATAGTTTGCGTTCGCTTCGGGCTTTGTGGTTGAATTGGTTGCCGTAAGCATATTCTTCGATATAAGTGTTGATGGCAAAAAGTTCCGTTCCGTTAAATTCGCAGAAACTTTCCGTAATATTGGCTTTGCCCAACCGGATGGATTTTATTTCGGTTCCGGCCAAGACGATTCCGGCCGTAAATTTTTCGATTATTTCGTAATCGAATCGGGCTCTTTTGTTGAGTATGTTGACTGTTTTTACCATTGTGAAGCAAATGTAGACACAAATGAATGAATCACCAAAAAATATATAAAAATGCCGTAAATTTGCAGCATGGAAAAGCTGCAATCAAAAGATCCGCTTCACGGAATCACCTTACAAATAATTTTGGAACAATTAGTCGATTATTATGGATTCGACACTTTGGGCGAATTGATAAAAATCAAATGTTTTACCGATAATCCAAGTATAAAATCAAGCCTGACTTTCTTGCGAAAAACAGATTGGGCCAGAAAAAAAGTCGAAGAATTGTATATAAAATCGATTCCGAAATTTAAAGTCTAATTTATAAACGGTATGAAATCATGACACCTCCTCTATATAGCAACCAATCACCGCTTATATTCCAATGTTTGGCTTTTTCGTACCTGCCTGGAGTTCCGTCATTATAGTATCCATGATAGTATCCTTGATGCCAACCACCTCCAACAAAGAAATCTAGCATTAATCGATCATTTATTTTTTTCTCGTATCCAATGGTCCCTCCAAATTTGTATCCAAAACCATCTTCGTACATATTAGTATCCCAATAGTTCCATTTTTGAAGCATGTATCTATCGGCTCCAGCATGTCCTCCAAAATATAAACCATTATATTTTTCTTGAAAATGATAACGAACTTCTGCAACTAAAGAATAAAATTTCATGGGATGATGTCCATTGAATGATTCCCAAAAAGAAGCCATAACGTCAGCTTGAAAAGTGAATTTTTTTCCAATACTGGTTTCTATTCCTATGTTGGGAACTAAAATCAAAGCTGTAGCTGCATTTCCTTTGATGTAAGTTTGTGATTGAGAACAAATTGAAATAAGTAGAAAAGTGAAAATGAAGAATTTTTTCATAGAATAACCAAGTTATGACAATGCCTAGTAAAATGATAGGAATAATTTGTGGGCAAATATAGAATTGATATGCGAAATAGATTGTTTTTTTTTACAATTTTTATAAAATTTCGATGCCAAAACTGCATTGCAATGATTTTTTGGCTTCCAAAAGTTGAATGCCTTCTTTTTCCAAAATATTTCCCGATGAATGTACGGTGTCTGAATAGCCAAGCCAAGGTTCAATGCACAAAAAAGGAGCATTATTTTTTGTCCAAATTCCCAGATTTTGAAAATCATCAAACTGGACACGAAGCAAAGGTTTGTCGTTTTCTAAAACGGTAATGTTTTTAGACTGCAATTCTTTGAAAATTAAGGCGTCTTTTTCGAACAAGGAATATGTTAACGGAACTTGATTTTCAATCATTTCGATAGTTGTCGATTTGTCTGAAAGCAAGTCGTTTTCAAGTTCAAAACTCGTCAAATTTTCAGGATATTCAAATGCCAACGAGTACTCTTCAAACGGTTTTGGCAACGCAAATGCCGGATGGGCTCCAATGGAAAAAGGCATCACACAATTGTTGTTATTGATGATGTTGTAACCAATGATTAATTTATTTTCGGACAAAGTATAACTGATTTTTAGCTCAAAATCAAAAGGATATACTTTGCGGGTTTCGTCGGATGAAATCAAAGAAAAGGTAGCGCTATTTTCGGATTTTTCGCTTAATGTAAATTCCATGTCTCTCGCAAAACCGTGCCTTGACAATTGATATGCAATTCCATTATGGTGATAGAAACCATTTTTCAGCGTACCCACAATTGGAAACAAAACAGGAGAATGTTTTCCCCAAAAAGCGGGATTTCCCTCCCAAATGTATTCTTTATTTGCCTGGTTTTGCAATGAAAATAATTCCGCTCCAAGGTGATTTATTTGCGCTGTCAGATTTGAATTTGAAATTGTTGTAGTCAAAATAATTCTAATTAGGTTTAATACTCTTGATGATGTAAATGTATTTCATAAATTTAATTTGGAACAAAAAAAGAGGATGAATTATTGGATTACTAAAGTTTTGTCAAATTTCGGTGTTAGTTTTTAGTGCCAAGATTATTTTTCATTAATTTGTTATAGAAAACCTATAAAATGAAAAGCATTCGTCTAAAATACATATTGCAATTGACTTTCTTGTTGGGAGTTTCATCACTATGGTCTCAACAAAATTCTGTTTCAGCCGCAAACAAACAAATTTCAAATTACGATTACCACGAAGCTTTCGCTCCTTTTTTTTATTCGAAAGATGGCACAAACACACGTTCGGCAAGTGGTCAACCTGGATTTGAATATTGGCAGAACAGGGCCGATTACAAGCTGACGGCAAAATTGGACGAGGCAAAAAGCGAGATTACAGGAACGAGCAGCATAACCTACACCAACAATAGTCCAGACAAAATGTCTTTTTTGTGGTTGTCTTTGGATCAAAATTTATTCAAGGAAGATTCACGGGGCAACGCCGTTATCCCGATAACGGGAAGCAGGAATGGTGCTCAAGGCGAAATTTTTGATGGAGGTCACAAAATAAAATCGGTAAAAATTGTCACGACAGTCAAGGGAATTGCAACTGAAAAGGAGACGAAATATGTAATCAACGACACCAGAATGCAGGTTTTTCTTCCCCAAGAATTAAAATCCAGGGGAGGAATGGTAACTGTAAAAATTGATTTTTCTTTCATTTCTCCAAAAGAAGGTTCGGATCGAATGGGAGTTTTGGGAACCAAAAACGGCAAAATTTTTTCCATTGCCCAGTGGTATCCTCGGATGTGTGTCTATGACGACATTGCGGGATGGAACACGAATCCTTATCAAGGAGCCTCGGAATTTTATCTGGAGTATGGCGATTTCGACCTGAATATCACGGTGCCTTCCAATCATTTTGTGGTTTGTTCAGGTGAATTGATAAATACTTCGGAAGTGTATACCGTTGACCAACAAAAACGTTTGACGCAAGCCA
>JAGNPF010000239.1 GCA_017989775.1 Flavobacterium sp. | reverse complement strand
TTTAAACTATTTTTCTATTTCCACTCCCCAAGTTGACGGTTTTGAGCTCCAATCCCTCAAGGTTTGTTCCTCATCCTCGGTGATGTATTTTTTGGCTACGGCCAAATTCAATAGATTTTGGTAATTACTTAGTGTAAACAAATCCACGTTGGCGTTTTTGAAGTTTTCTGTGGCAACGTCAAAACCATAAGTAAATATGGCAGCCATTCCCTTGATGTTGGCTCCGGCGGCGCGCAAGGCTTCCACGGCAAGTAAACTACTGTTTCCCGTGCTGATTAAATCCTCTACGATTACCACATTTTGTCCTTTTTGCAGAAAACCTTCCACCTGGTTTTGGCGACCGTGTTTTTTGGGTTCTGGTCTTACGTAAACAAACGGCAATCCCATACTTTCGGCTACCAAAATCCCAATTCCGATGGCGCCCGTGGCCACTCCGGCAATAACATCCGGTTTTCCGAATTGTTTTTCGATATATTTGGAAAATTCATCCCGAACATAATTTCTTATGAGCGGAAAAGACAATATTAATCGGTTATCACAATAAATTGGTGATTGCCATCCCGAAGCCCATGTAAAAGGATTTCTTGGATTCAATTTAATTGCATTTATTTGCAAAAGCAATTCGGCAGTTTTTTCGGCGGTATCTTTATTAAATATCATAGTACAAATGTATAAAGTTTTTGTGAACGACAAACCACTTTTTTTGACAAATGAAATCTCGAAAGAGACGAATTTTCAGTTATTTTTATTGGAAAGTGTTGATATAGAGCAACTTATAGTTAAAATATTTCAAAATAAAATTCAGAAAGCCTATCTTTATCATCCCGATGAAAAGGAAATAATGAAAACCCTGAAATCCAAAATTTCTGTTTCCAAAGCGGGAGGTGGATTGGTTTACAACAAAAAAGGCGAAGTTTTGTTCATTTTCAGGGGCGGAAAATGGGATTTGCCCAAAGGCGGAACCGAAAAAGGCGAAGATATCGAGGCCACGGCCATACGCGAAGTGGAAGAGGAAACCGGTGTCAACCAATTGCGGATTACCAAAAAACTGCAAAAAACTTACCATGTTTTCAAAAGAAACGGCGTTTATAAGCTAAAAATCACCCAATGGTTTGAAATGTATACCGATTTCGAAGGAATGCCCGTGGGACAAGTCGAGGAAGGCATAGAGAAAGCCGTTTGGCTCAGTCCGAAAGAAATGCCTGATGTTTTGAAAAAATCGTATGAAAACATAAAATTATTGTTCGAAGAAGAAAATATTAGTTTGAAGTAGTCTGCTTTTAGAATTCAGAAAGTAGTTTTGGTTTTCCTGATTTGGTTTCGGTGTTTCACGACTGAACACTAAAAACTGACCACTGCCAACTTTTTCCCTACCTTTGCCAAATGAACAAAAAACACCATTCCAACAATATACTTCTCAATTTAGGTATCGAAAACCTAAATGAAATGCAGGTTGCTGCCCAGGAAACCATTTTGGACGACAACAATATTTTGCTGCTTTCGCCAACAGGTTCCGGAAAAACATTGGCTTTCTTGTTGCCAATTTTTGAAATGTTGAAACCCGAAATGCTGTCCGTCCAATGTTTGATTCTAGTTCCATCTCGGGAATTAGGCTTGCAAATTGAACAAGTTTGGAAAAAAATGGGAACCGATTACAAAGTCAACGTTTGCTATGGCGGACATTCCATCGAAACCGAAATCAAGAATTTGAGCAATCCTCCGGCCGTTTTGATAGGAACTCCGGGACGAATCGCCGATCATATCGATCGCGGCACTTTCCGTTTGGACAAAATAGAAACCTTGATTCTCGACGAATTTGACAAATCCCTGCAGTTGGGTTTCCACGAGCAAATGTCCTTCATCATCGGAAAACTTTCCAAGCTGAACAAGCGTGTTTTGGTTTCGGCCACTTCCGATATTGAAATTCCAAAATATACTAGAGTAATCAATCCGACGATTCTGGATTTTATTCCAAACGAAGAGGAAGAAACGAGCAATTTGGCCACCAAAATGGTGATTTCGAAAGAAAAAGACAAAATGGGAAGTTTGTTCAACCTGATTTGTTCGTTGAAATCGCAATCGGCCATCGTTTTTTGCAATCACAGAGACGCTGCCGAAAGAATCAGTGATACCTTGAACGAAAAAGGAATTTATGCCGTGTATTATCACGGTGGAATGGACCAAGACGAGCGGGAACGCGCCTTGATCCAGTTCCGAAACGGAAGCGTGAGTTATTTAATCACGACCGATTTGGCCGCCCGTGGACTCGATATTCCCGAAATGAAACACGTAATCCATTATCATTTGCCTTTGAAAGAAGACGAATTCACGCATCGAAATGGTAGAACGGCGCGTATGCAGGCTTCGGGAACGGCTTATCTCATCGTCAACGAAAGCGAGAAAAAACTCGATTATGTCGATTATGGAATGGAAGTCCTGAAAGTGGAAAACGCAACCACTTTGCCAAAGCCACCCGAATTTCAGACCATCTACATCAGTGGCGGAAAGAAAAACAAGTTGAACAAAATTGATGTTGTTGGGTTCTTCTCCCAAAAAGGGAAACTCGAAAAAGGCGACTTGGGACTAATCGAAGTGAAGGATTTTATTTCGTTTGCTGCCGTAAAATTCAATAAAGTCAAAGACTTGCTTCACAACATCAAGGACGAAAAAATGAAAGGCAAGAAGTTTAAAATTGAAGTGGCAAGAAAGGTTATTAAGAAAGAGGAGGAAAAGTTTAAAGAAATTTAAGTTTAAGAAAATAGAATATAAAAAAAACGTCCCAATTTACTTGGGACGTTTTTTATGATTTGATTTCTTTATCAGGACTACAAAATTACTGTAAATTTAGATCTTTAAATCCAGAAACTTCTGTAGAAACTTCGCCTAACCAGCCACCTTCAGCACGGTTTGAAGTATATACTTTTACAAAATCAATTCCTTTTAATTTAACCGATTTACCGTTTTTATCTACAGCCCAATCAATATTAATTTGTGCTTTTTCGTTAGTATTGGCCAAATTGTCTGAATAACCCCAATCATAAGGAGAATTAGACCAATTATTGCCACTACCCGCTATATTAGATTTCAGGAAAGTACCTTTAAACGTGATGCTTTCACCTTTCCACATTGGATAATAAGCTTGTCTGTTAAAACTATTTTTAGAAATATAACCTGTTGCTCCTTGGTTATCCGTCCATTTGATGTAATTGGGCTCACTAGCATTGGCAGGCTCTTCTGCTGGTTTATAGTACGTCATTTCATAATTTTTGATGCTAGTTTCTTTATTGTATTCAGAACCTGCAATTTCGTACCAGTCGTCATCGGCTTTCCCATTTCCATTAGCATCATAAGATACCATAATAATTCCAGGTTCAGCCCAAGTAGGTAGTGCGTTTCCATTTACAATAAAATCACTCCCCTCTTTGTTAATAACTGTATGGTCAAAACCGAAAGTTACATAACCACCAAATCCACCAAGACTGACCATATTGCCTGCAGTTAGAGCGGTTTGAGCTTTCATACGCATTGTTTCATCCGTATCAGCAATCGTTGCAGCAGGAAGTTTGTTGACAGATTGACCTGGAGCTGGGAAGAATTCAAATACCTGAGTAATTTTGTTTAAATATGTTTTGTCGGTTACGGTTACGGTAAATGTTTTAGTGTTTTCGCCTACACCGTTTTTTGCTTTAAATTCAAGAGTATAGGTTCCAGCAGATGCAAAAACAGTAAATAAATCGGCGCTAGTAGCTACTTCTTCATTGTTTATGAGCCATTTGTATGTTGCGTCAGCAGCGTTAGTCAATTCTGGTTGCACTTTAAACCATTGCATCTTATCTATTGCAAAACCAGCTGTTGAATTTGCAATAGTAATACCA
>JAGNPF010000238.1 GCA_017989775.1 Flavobacterium sp. | reverse complement strand
TTTTATCCGTGAACAGTTTCGCTTTTTCCGTAGTTGGTAATCAGTTTGCCTTCAAAATCCAGCCATTCCGCCCATCTTTTGTCAACGTCAACTTTCTCGGAATATTTTCTGGCGAAAGTTAAAAAAGTAGTGTAATGTCCCGCTTCGCTTATCATTAATTTTCTGTAAAACTCGGCCAATTCCTTGTCTTCAATATTTTGGGACAAGACCTTGAATCGCTCGCAGCTTCGGGCTTCAATCATTGCCGAGAAGAGTAGTCTGTCAACAAAAGCATCGTTTCGGCTGCCGTCTTTTTTCATGAATTTAAAAAGTTCGTTCACGTAATGGTCTTTTCGTTCTCTTCCCAATTTGAGTCCACGCTCCTTGATGATGTTGTGAACCAACTGGAAATGCTCGATTTCTTCTTTGGCGATTTCCAGCAAATCGGTAACCAATTCTTCGTGTTCCGAATTGTAGGTAATGATGGTGATGATGTTGGTTGCGGCTTTTTGCTCGCACCAAGCGTGATCGGTCAAAATTTCTTCGATGTTCGATTCGACGATGTTTACCCATTTTGGGTCCGTAACTAATTTTAATCCCAACATATTCTTTCGTGTATAAATTATTTACAAAAATACTGCTTTTATTTGGGTTGGAACAGATTGATTTCGGGATTATTTACCGTATTTTGTGTCGTCAAAGTAACACAGCTGTCTGTTAAGAGTACCAATGTTAAACCATTAAGGTTCATTAAGAAAATTAAGTTTTATGCTTATGAACCTTAATTTTCTTAATGGTTTCAAATGGAGATAGTAGGGAAAAATAATTATTTATGATTGCAAATCAACACGTTTTGATTATTGGTTTTGTTTGGCCGGAACCCAATTCTTCCGCAGCCGGAGGACGAATGCTGCAATTGATTTCCATTTTCAAGGAACAAGGATTTGAGGTTACTTTTGCCAGTCCGGCGATGGATAGCGATTACATGGTTGACCTAAATTCTTTGGGCGTCAAGAAAAAATCCATTGCCTTGAATTGTTCCAGTTTTGATGTTTTTGTCAAGGAATTGAATCCATCGATTGTCTTGTTTGATCGTTTCATGATCGAAGAGCAATTTGGTTGGCGTGTTGCCGAAAATTGTCCCAATGCCTTGCGATTGCTCGATACCGAAGATTTGCATTGTTTGCGTTTGGCGCGCCAAAAGGCATTCAAGGAAAACAGACCATTTTCAACAGATGATTTATTGGAGGAAGACGTTGCCAAAAGGGAAATTGCCAGTATTTTGCGTTGCGATGTTTCCTTGATGATTTCCGAATATGAAATGGAATTGCTGCAAACGGTTTTCAAAATCGATTCCAAAATATTGTATTATTTACCTTTATTGTTGGAACCAATTGAAGATTCAATGATTCAAAAATCACCTTCATTCGAAGAACGAAACTATTTTGTTTTCATTGGCAACTTTCTTCACGAACCCAATTGGAATGCCGTTCAGTATCTGAAAGAAACGATTTGGCCACTCATCAGAAAACAATTGCCTGAAGCGGTTTTACATATTTACGGAGCTTATCCTTCGCAGAAAGTTTTGCAATTGCACCAACCCAAACAGGGTTTTTATATTATGGGTCGAGCCGATGACGCACAAGAAGTCGTGAAAAATGCCCGAGTTGTTTTGGCACCTTTGCGTTTTGGAGCAGGAATAAAAGGAAAATTGTTGGAAGCAATGCAATGCGGAACGCCAAGCGTTACGACAACTATTGGTGCCGAATCTATGTGTGGTGATTTGCCTTGGAGTGGTTTTGTTACGGATAATCCTCAGGTTTTTGCTGATAAAGCGATAGAATTGTATCAAGAAAAATTACTATGGCTAAAAGCTCAAAAAAACGGTTTTGAAATTGTAGAAAAGCGTTATTTGAAATCGGTTTTTGAGAATGATTTTGTTGAGCATATTTTGGAAACTCAAACCCATTTAAAACAACATCGTTTGCATAATTTTATGGGATCGATGTTACAACATCATACTTTGACCAGCACTAAATATATGTCTCGTTGGATTGAGGAGAAGAATAGGAAAGGTTAATAGTGAAATTATTTATCGAAATAATGTCCCATTGCAGCAATAACGAACACGGTTACAATCTCTTCTTTTACTTCGTAAATAAGTCGGTCTTTTTTGTTTATTCGTCTTGACCAAAGTCCTTTTAAATCAAATTTTAATTCTTCTGGCTGACCTTCGCCAGTGTAAGGATGTTCTTTTAATTCGTTAAGAATTGTCAAAATCTTTTTAATTGTTGCGGCATTTCCTGCTTTTTTGTGTCTTGAAAAATCCTTTTCAGCTGTTGGATTGATAATTACTTTATACTTTTCCATAACTCCTCGGCAGAATTCATAACACGACCTTTTTCATTTCTTGCTTTATTTATTTTAGCAACAAATTCAGGATTATAGGGGCTTTCGTTTTTTTTGTCAACCAATTCAATCTCCTTTTTTTCTTCATAAAAAATTTTAGCAAGTGCTAAAAATGCTTTGCCTTTTTTCGTTCTCTCGTCTATTTTTAAAGTGATTGTTGTCATAAATAGGGATATTATAAACAAATATACAAAAAACGGATTTGTTTTTATTTCCAATTAGAGAAACAAATTGTATGCAAGAAATTTGTAATTGAATTTCAAAATGGTTTTTTATAAATTGAAAGAAATCCTAAACGAAACTATTGATGATATTGTAAATGATTTAAAAGTAGAAATAAAATTTAAGACTAAACTTTAACAAAAAATCCCGTTCTGATTTTGCTCAAAACGGGATTTCTGTTATAAAGGAACGAGCTATTAGGCTAGCATCGTCACTGGATTTTCAATATATTGTTTCAAGGTTTGCAAGAACTGTGCTCCGGTTGCCCCGTCGATAGTTCTGTGATCGCAAGCCAATGAAAGCATCATCGTGTTTCCTACCACGATTTGTCCATTTTTTACCACTGGTTTTTCTACAATCGCTCCAACTGAAAGGATGGCAGAATTCGGTTGGTTGATGATGGAGTTGAATTCCGTAATTCCAAACATTCCAAGGTTGGAAATGGTGAAAGTACTTCCTTCCATTTCGGTAGGCAATAATTTTTTGTTTTTGGCTCTTCCTGCCAAATCTCTTACACTGGCTCCAATTTGAGACAAACTCATACCATCCGTAAATGGCAATACTGGAACAACCAATCCGTCTTCAACGGCAACGGCAACACCAATGTTCACGTGATAGTTGATTATCATCGCTTCTGGAGTCCATTGTGAATTGATTTTTGGGTGTTTTTTCAAAGCCAAAGCCGAAGCTTTAATTACCATGTCGTTGAAAGAAACTTTCGTATCTGGAACGCTGTTAATGATAGCTCTTGATTTCATTGCTTCGTCCATAGTCACCTCGATTACCAAGTTGTAATGTGGTGCAGTAAACAATGATTCTGCCAAACGTTTGGCAATAACTTTACGCATTGTAGAGTTTTTAATCTCCTCAGTGGCAACTTGTCCAGCCGGAACATAAGGTTTTGCAACTGGAGTAGCAGCTTCTGCTTTAGCTGGTGCGGCGGCACTTGCAGCGGCAGGAGCAGCAGCTTGTGGAGTAAAGTTTTCAACGTCACTTTTGGTGATGCGTCCGTTTTCTCCAGAACCTTTTACTTGAGTCAATTGAATTCCTTTTTCGCTGGCGATTTTCTTTGCCAATGGCGAAGCCAAAACTCTTTGTCCGTTAACAGCAGCTTCTTGAACAACTGGCGCAGCTTGTGTGGCTGGTGCAGCTTTCGCTTCTTCAGCTGGAGCGGCTACGGGAGCAGTTCCTCCACTAGTGATAATACCACTAACATCTGTTCCTGCTGGTCCGATGATGGCCAAAAGGCTGTCGATTGGTGCCGTTT
>JAGNPF010000237.1 GCA_017989775.1 Flavobacterium sp. | reverse complement strand
GGCTTCTACAGTGTTGAAAGCATCAATGTGATGCGAAATATCAATAATGGTAGCCTCGGAATACTCGGATAAAATTTTCCCTTTCAAAGCGCCAACAAAGTGGTCTTTCAAGCCGTAATCGGTGGTCAGGGTAATTATTGACATAAAATTGTTTATAAATAAAACGAAAACAGAAATGAAAACTCATTAAATTTGAGAAACGCAAAGCTAATAAAATAACCTTATTTATTAATAAAAACTATATCCATCTTGAACGAAAGAATCATCGAGCTCATAGACATCGCTCCAAAAGATTTTTGGGGCGCTCAAGACACTCATCTTGAAACGATTAAAAAGTACTATCCCAAATTGAAGATTGTTGCTAGAGGCACAACCCTGAAGGCGTTTGGCGAAAAAGAAGTCTTGGATGAGTTTGAAAACCGCTTCAACCGCTTGATGCTACATTTTACACGTTACAACAACATCGACGACAACGTAATCGAAAGGGTAATTCAAGGCGGCATTCAGGAGGATAGGAAGGAATTTGACCATGACAAAATATTGGTGCATGGCGTAGGCGGCAAAATCATCAAGGCCATGACGCCCAACCAGCAATTGTTGGTCGATACGATGAACAAAAACGATATGGTTTTTGCCGTTGGTCCGGCAGGAACGGGGAAAACCTACACCGGTGTTGCCATGGCGGTAAAGGCACTGAAAGAAAAACAAGTCAAACGAATCATTTTAACTCGTCCAGCTGTCGAAGCTGGTGAAAATCTAGGTTTTCTTCCCGGAGACATGAAGGAAAAACTCGATCCGTACATGCAACCTTTGTATGACGCTTTGCGTGACATGTTGCCCAATGAAAAGCTGGAAGACCATATTTCAAAAGGTATTATACAGATTGCACCACTGGCGTTCATGCGAGGAAGAACTTTGGACAATGCTTTCGTAATTCTTGACGAAGCCCAAAACACCACCCATTCGCAAATGAAAATGTTCCTGACCCGTATGGGGAAAAACGCCAAGTTCATGATTACCGGCGATCCGGGGCAAGTCGATTTGCCACGCAGAACCATTTCAGGTCTGAAAGAAGCGATTTTGGTTTTGAAAGACGTGGACGGAATAGGTATTATTTACTTGGACGACAAGGATATCGTGCGTCACCGCTTGGTCAAAAAAGTGATTGATGCCTACAAACAGATAGAGAATCAAGATTGAAAAATACATAAACCTAAAAAAGCGTTTATACAAATCTTGGATTTTGTATAAACGTTTTTTTTAAATTTCATGAAATGTTAATTTAATAATAAACTTGATTTGTTTTCTATGGTTTGCCGTAGGATTCTTTTTTCCTCCGAGCATAAAGCCTTAAATTTGCGGTTCATAAATACTTGGTTTTAACATGAATTCAAATCTTGCAAACATAAAAGTAGTAATAAGCGATTTAGACGGCACATTACTCAATTCCCAACATCAAATATCCGATTATACCAAAAACGTTTTTCAACAACTTCACGACGAAAATCACCTCATAATTGTGGCAACCGGTCGCCATCATCTTGATGCTTTGCCCATTGTTGAAAGCTTGGGCTGCCCCGTTTATTTGGTCACTTCCAATGGCGCACGAATTCATTCACCCACGAAAGAACTACTTTTTTCCTTCGACATAAAAAGCGAAGCCATAAAATCGGTATTGTCGTTGGACATCGATTCAGAAATAACGACCGTGTTGTTCAAGGAACACGTTTGGCAAACCAACAAGGAAAACAAGAAGTTGAACAGTTTTCAGACGGTGATGAATTATCCGCCGGAAATAGTTGATTTCAATACGATTGAAGATTTGAGTGCCATCAAATTATTGTTTACCCACGGCGATCATCAAAAATTGGTGGCTTTGAAGGATTCCATTCTCGAAAATCATTCGGATGAATTCAGTTCGGCTTTCAGTCTTCCTTTTTGTCTCGAATTTATGGACAAATCGGTTGACAAAAGCGTCGCCATTTCTAGAATTTTGAAAAAATACGAATTTACATTTGACCAAGCGATAGCTTTTGGAGACGGCTTCAATGACGAAAAAATGCTGGTTTCGTCAGGAAAAGCGATGATTATGGGAAATGCCGTGGAAAGCCTGAAAAATAAACTCCCCCATTTGGAAGTCATCGCTTCCAACGACGACGATGGAGTGGCAAAATATTTGCAGGAAATGCTTTTGACTTAATTCGAATCGAAAAATAAAATCGAAAAACAATTCTTGTTTTTGCCTTGAAAATAACCTTAAATTTGCATCCATAAAAACAACAACACCAAACCGATGAGCAATACAATTACCACCACAAATTTCAATTTTCCGAACCAGAAATCAGTTTACCGAGGAAAAGTTAGGGAAGTTTACAATATCAATGATGAACTTTTGGTCATGGTTGCCACCGACAGGCTTTCGGCTTTTGACGTGGTTTTGCCAAAAGGAATTCCGTACAAAGGACAAATCCTGAACCAGATTGCGACCAAATTTATGGAGTTGACCCAAGATATTGTTCCCAATTGGTTGATTGCAACACCCGATCCAAGCGTTGCCGTTGGTCATTTGTGCGAACCTTTCAAGGTGGAAATGGTAATTCGCGGGTATCTTTCAGGACACGCCGCTCGTGAATATGCTGCCGGAAGAAAGCAAATTTGCGGCGTTGCGATGGCCGATGGATTGAAAGAAAACGACAAATTCCCGGAGCCCATTATTACGCCTACTACCAAAGCGGACAATGGTTCCCATGATGAAGATATTTCCCGTGAAGACATTTTGTCGAAAGGGATTGTTACCGAAGAAGATTATTTGGTTTTGGAAAAATACACCAGAGCCTTGTTTCAAAGAGGAACCGAAATTGCTGCCAATCGCGGATTGATTTTGGTGGACACCAAATACGAATTCGGGAAAACCAAAGATGGCGTGATTGTTTTGATTGACGAAATCCACACTCCAGATTCTTCCCGTTATTTCTATTCCGAAGGCTATCAAGAAAGACAGGAAAGGGGAGAAGAGCAAAAACAACTGTCGAAAGAGTTTGTTCGTCGTTGGTTAATCCAGAATGGTTTTCAAGGTTTGGAAGGACAACAAATTCCAGACATGACCGACGAATATATAGAAACCGTATCGGAAAGATATATCGAATTGTACGAAAATATTTTGGGAGAAAAGTTTGTGAAAGCCGATATTTCAAACATTAACGAGCGAATCGAAAAAAATGTTTTGGCTTATTTGGCTAACAAATAAAAAGTTACAATTACCTTATGAACAAGCCGTAAATCTATTTGGATTTGCGGCTTTTTATTTGGGTTTCATAGCATTCAATCCAGTCTTCAACTGTTGTTTTTCCGGCAAGTTCCGCAATTAAATCAAAAGGAATTTGATCCATTTTCTTGAAACGGATGCACCCTTTTCCCATATCCAGTTTATGATTGCAGTATTTTGGATATTCATTCGTAAACCATTCCAATAATTCTGGATTTGCATAAATTCCCATGTGGTACAAGGTAATGAAATTCTTTTGGGAAGCAATATTCATGAAAGGTAAGGGAAGCTTGGGAGAGCAATGGTAACCATCCGGATAAATGGAATGTGGAACCACGTAACCCAACATTCCATAACTCATTTGTTCCTCGAATCCCTTTGGAAGATTGTTCAAAATGCTGTTTCGAAGCTTTAGAAAAGCCTCTTTTCTTTCTTCGGGAAGCTCATTTAGATACTCGTTTACTGTTTTGGCGGAAGATTGCATACTGTTTTTCTTTGAAGTAAAGTTATTGAAAAATGACTTTCCATACTGTTTATTATTTTCTTTTTTCGTGTACTTCTTTTGGATTAGTTTCTTAAGTATTTAGTTTTAAGCTGTTTGTGTTTTTGTTCAGAAG
>JAGNPF010000236.1 GCA_017989775.1 Flavobacterium sp. | reverse complement strand
GCCTTCCGAATGTTGCCCGAGGTGGTTTGGAAAATGCCAAAACTGGGCACCTTCAATCTTCACGCTTCGTTGTTGCCCAATTATCGTGGAGCCGCCCCCATCAATTGGGCCATCATCAATGGAGACACCCAAACGGGAGTGACCACTTTTTTCATCGATGACAAGATAGACACCGGTGCGATGATTCTCCGTGCCGAAACAGCCATTTCGCCGGATGAAAACGCGGGACAATTGCACGATCGATTGATGCAGTTGGGAAGTGGCACCGTTTTAGAGACTTTGGCATTGATCGAAAAAGGAAATGTTGCCACAACCATCCAAAAAGAGCATCCGGAAATAAAAACGGCCTACAAGTTGAACAAGGAAAACTGCAAAATTGACTGGAACAAACCCGCCGCCGAAGTCCACAACTTGATTCGAGGACTGAGTCCGTATCCTTCGGCCTGGTGTTTCATCAGCGACCATAACGAAGAGTGGAACGTGAAAATCCACGAAGCCAAAATGGCATTGGAAGAGCACAGCCACCCAATTGGAAGCTTGATTTGCAGCAAAAAAGAAATGAAAATCGCAGCAAAAGACGGGTTTATCCAGGTGCTTAGCCTCCAATTTCCCGGAAAAAAGAAGATGAGCACACCGGAATTGCTCAATGGAATGACTTTTTCGGAGACTGCCAAGGCCTATTAACCTCAATAAAACGGGTGTTTTCGGGTAATTTTTAAGGAATTTTCCCAGATTTACGAACAAAAAAAAACAAGTTATCAACAAAACGCGCTAAAATTAAACAAAACACTTGTAAGGGAAGTAAATCCTACTAAATTTGTTATTATTAACAAAGTTTTTTTAACCAACATTTAATAACTAAACATTATGAACAAATCAGAATTAATCGACGCTATCGCTGCTGACGCAGGAATTACAAAAGCTGCTGCAAAACTAGCTTTAGAATCATTTTTAGGAAACGTAGGTAGTACTTTGAAAAAAGGAGGAAGAGTATCTTTAGTAGGTTTCGGATCTTGGTCAGTATCTTCAAGAGCTGCAAGAGACGGTAGAAACCCACAAACAGGAAAAACTATACAAATCGCTGCTAAAAACGTAGTGAAATTTAAAGCCGGAGCTGAATTGGAAGGAGCTGTAAACTAATTCTAGTTTTTTAAAGATAAATCAAAACCTTCCCTTGGAAGGTTTTTTTTTACATCTCATCGATTAAATTTGGATTATTCTTGTTTTTATTATTAAATTTAATAAAGTTTAACCTAAACCAGAACCAATGATTTCAGAAAAATTAAAAAAAGGAAATTTGCTCATTGCAGAACCTTCATTAATAGGAGATCTATCATTCAATAGATCGGTTATTTTATTGGCAGACCACAACGAAAGCGGCTCCGTGGGTTTTATCATCAACAAACCCCTAAAATACACCATACACGACCTAGTTCCCGAAATCAAGGCCAGCTTCAAAATCTACAATGGCGGCCCGGTTGAACAAGACAATTTGTATTTCATCCACAACATTCCAGATTTGATTCCGAACAGCATCGAAATTTCGAACGGGATTTATTGGGGCGGCGAATACGAATCGACCAAAGAACTCATCAACAATGGCAAAATAGGCAAAGACAACATCCGATTCTTTCTGGGCTATACCGGCTGGGAAGAACACCAATTGGAAACCGAAATGCAGGGTAGTTCTTGGATTATTACCAAAAACAACTACGAAAACAAAATCATCGGCAAATCACCTTCCCATTTTTGGAAAAAACAAATTATGGAGTTGGGTGGCGAGTATTTGATTTGGTCCAACGCTCCGGAAAACCCCTACCTGAATTAATTAGCGCCCACCAAATCGTTTAGGTTTTGCAAAAGCTGTTGTGACACCTTAGTTGCAAACTCTTTTTTGCGGTATTTGGTAATGGGCTGTATTCCCTTTATCACGTTGGTCACAAACAATTCGTCCGACTTTTGGAGATCAAAAGGAGAAATTACCGCTTCCATGACTTCCAAGTTTTCCATCTTGCGGGCCAAGGCCAAAATTTGTTTCCTCATCACACCATTCAAACATCCCTCGGAAACGGGCGGCGTAATCAAGGTATTTCCCTTGACTATGAAAATATTTCCCTGCAAGGCTTCCACCACATTTTTGGTGTCATTCAACAGCAAACAATTATCCAAACCATTTTCTTCGGCAAAAATACTGGCCGTGATATTGATGATTTTATTGGTTGTTTTTATAGAAGAAAGCAAATGCCTGGTTACGTAAAAATCAGTGTACAAATCGACCACATATTCGCCTTGATTGACCGCATATTGGGTACTTTCGAGGGCTTCCACATTGACCAGAAAGGAAACCGTGTTGGTCTTCGGCAAATAATGGCCTCCATCGTTTCGGTACACGGTAATTCGGGCACGTGCAGCAGCGGTCAAATTTTTGGCCGTTGCCAAAGCCAGGATTTGTTCTTCCAAATATTCCATGGTGAAATTCATCGGAATTTCCATCCGGATGACGCGCATGGAGGACATCAACCTGAAATAATGATCCTCGAGAAAAAGAATTTTGGAATTTACTATCCTGACAGTTTCAAAAACGGCATCTCCATATAAAAAAGCACGATTTTGCGTCAATAAATCGGCCTGGTTCGAGCCGATGGTACCATTAAAATTGATCATAAAAAAACCCTGAATTTAATTCAGGGCAAATATAAGTCATAAAAAACAATTTTACTAAACCGAACCGATTACATGTTTCAAATCCAAAATCTGGTTTTCCCACAATTGTTTGGCTTCGCTCAATTCTTCCTTGTCGGCAAAATCGGTTACCATCAGGGATACGTCCTTGGTGATTTCGTCCACCAAGATATTCAGTTCAAAAAAATACTCGGTATCTTTATTATTGCCGTCCACCCATTTGAATCGCACTTTTTCTCCCGATTTTTTAGAGGCAAGCCTCGCTTTCTCTTCCGAATCATTCCAAATGAACGTAAAAAATTCGCCGCGAGAATTAACATTGTCTGCAAACCATTCCGACAAACCCGACGGAGTGGAAATGTATTGATACAATAATTGAGGGGAAGAGTTAATAGGAAACTCTATTTCGTAACGTACTTTTAGATCCATGTGCAACAAATTAATTTTTGTGAAATGTATAGAATATAAACCCAATAAAAAAGTATTTTTAAAAATATTTTTTTTTCTTTCATTTATGCTTGTAAGCTCTAATTTAATTTTTATATTTGCACCCGCATTCAGGGATGGTTATCTGGATTGCATTTGGCGAGGTAGCTCAGTCGGTTAGAGCGCAGGATTCATAACCCTGAGGTCACGGGTTCAACTCCCGTCTTCGCTACAAAAACAAACCCTAACACCTTTACTTACAAGGAGTTAGGGTTTTTTGTTCACGAATAATTCACGAATAAATCTAATTTTCCCTTTTATTATCTCCATTAACCTAGATTAACTTAATTAAATATTTTATCAATCTATCCTAAAAATCAAATATAGATTTCAAAAAAATCATAACCACAACAGCACTAACTTAATTCGAACTGCATTGTCTTTAACTTTTTTAAATCCTGTAAATGATTAAAAATCAAAGCACTGACTTTACATTTATTGTTTGTGAATTTTACCGCAATCAATTAATCTAAATTATCGCAAAAGTCTAAAAAGTTGGAAAACCAACTTTATTTGATGGGGTAGTACAAGGGGTATAGAATGTTAAAGGCTACGGATAACGAGATAGCACTAATAAAGACGGGTGATTTTTAAGTATATTTGAATACTAATTAACAGATGAAAAAGAGTAGTTTTTAATGAAAAATGGAGGTGGTCATTTTGCTCCGGAATTAGGTGGTCATTTTGAATTGGAATCAGGTGGTCACTTTAAATT
>JAGNPF010000235.1 GCA_017989775.1 Flavobacterium sp. | reverse complement strand
TTTTTAAAACTTTTAGATTATGGGAAATTTAAAAAAATTAGGAATCAATTTCATCTCTAAAATTTGGGCATTAATTACCCGATAAAAAAATTAAAACAAGAATCTGAAATAAATTCAGATTAAAGGGTAACAATATCAAACCCGAATTGATATAACAACAGAAAACAATAAATAACCAATTTAAAAAATTAGAAATTATGAAAAATCAAATTAAAAACATCGGACTTTTAGCTTTAGCAACCATCTTCTTCACAAGCTGTACCAACAATGAAGAATTGGCTCCAATTCCTCCAACAGCAGCAGCATTCAAAGGAATTAATGAAGCCGGAATCAAAAAAAACACCCAAACTTTCACTGCAACGGCTGGAACCGGAACAATCACGCTAACTTCTGCAAAAGGAGTAGTAATCACCCTTAACGGAAATGCCCTTACCAAAAACGGAAACCCAGTAACAGGGCCAATCGACATCACCTACATTGAGCTTTTCGACAAAGGAAATATGCTTATCACCAACAAACCTACAATGGGAATTATGGCCGACGGCAACAGAAGTCTGCTAAAATCGGGTGGAGAGTTTTTCATCAAAGCCTCTCAAGGAGGAGTCGATTTAGTTTCTACTGGCGCAATTCAACTTCAAGTCCCTGCTAATTTAACAGGAGGCATAGACAATGCAATGACCTTATGGAAAGGCGAAATTGACACCAACGACAATCTGGCTTGGAGAGAAGTAAAAGATGCTGCTGGCGGAAAAGGTGGAGTTGGCGCACAAGGAAACACTTACTATGTAACTTTTGGCAACTTTGGATGGACCAATGTCGATAAATTTTACAGCGATCCAAGACCAAAAACTACCATTCTTGCCGATGCTCCAGACGGTTACGACAACACCAACTCTGCCATTTACTTGTCTTATGACGGCGAGGGAACAAACGCTCTTGCCAAACTAGACACCTACACTGCGGCCGGATTATTCAGCGAGCACTACGGACAAATTCCAATAGGATTGGCTTGCCACGTGATTTTTGTAACCGAAGACAATGGCAATTGGAGATACGCTATTAAAGCAGTGACGGTTGCGGCTGGCGATGTTTACACTTTTACTTTGGCAGAAACAACAATTGCAACTGAAGCCCAATTGGTAGCCGCCATCAATGCGATACAATAATCTAAGCAATACATTCATAAAAAAAGTGGCGAGTCATTTCGCCACTTTTTGATTTTAAACCATTCCTGTCAACACTATCCATTACTCCAACCCGAGTTGTTCATAGCGAGCATTGACCACTTTTTTATATTTCAACTTGAAATCATCGCTCACGAAACTTTTATCCAAAACAGTGAACATTTCGGGTTTACAATACCGAAAAAGCTCCAATGTGTTGTCTAAAACTTTTTTGTTCAAGCCGCCATTTTCAAAAGCTGCCAAAAAATCATTGTAGTTGAGTTTCCTTTTTTTGCCGTTGAGATTTAAGGCCAATTCCTCGGTGTCGGCTTCATTTACCAAAACTGTCGGCACCAAATCATAAGCTGGCGACAAAACCATTCCCAAATTTTCTTTCTCCAACAACGAAAAATTCTTGAGGTGCATATCGGCATTTCCGGTAAAAAAACTGAACAAAACCTGCTCATAAAAATTACTGACATCCAGCAAAGGACTCGATGAATATTTCAAAACCAATTTGGCCACCTGCTCGTGACTTCCTTTGTATTTATCCTCGGTAAGTCGTTCGCTCAACTGGCACATATCTTCCATTTGCAGTTTGCCTTTTCGAGTTCTATCGACGCGTTTGGTGATGTAACACAAAGTTTCGTCTTGCAAATAAACCAAACTATTGGGTACGGTTGCAATACCACAACGTTCGGCCATTCGCATCGTGGCATTTTCCAATTCCGGCAATTCCGGATAATATTCCGATGGTGGTTTCAGGATGTAATCGCCATAAAGTCCAACGATGGTAAGTTTTTTGGTAGTATTTTTGTCTTCTTTTCGATGAAGGCTCAACGAAACTTTGGCTTGAACACCTGTAACCGCCATCTGGCTTTGGATTATTTGCGTCGCGAGTTTTTGCAAATCACCCAAATTGTATCCCAAAGTTGGCGTGTACAACTGTCCAAAAAATCTTTTGTTACACGCCTGATGAAAGTGGGCTTCGCCTTGCGTCAATGGCTCGTAACAATACAAACATTTGTTGCCGTAAGGAGTTGGAGGCTCATTTACGGCATTATTTGTTCGGGATAAATTTTCTAAATATTTTTTTTTATAATTTTTCATTATTTCTAACACTTACTGCACCGATGCAATCTTGACAACAAGCCAAGAGCAATCCCATTCTATCCTTATGATTGATTTTCCAATTCATTTCGGCAATATCCAAAAGCCATCCCTCGGGGATTAATCCATCAAAAAAGGGAAATAAAGTTTTGCTTTCAAATGGTTTTTCGGTCAATGGCATCGTGCAACTTACCGCCTGTGAAGTTTTATTTTGCAAATAGCCATTGTCGTATTCAAACAAATAGCCACTGTCGGTTTCGCTAATTTGTCCGCAATAATTATCTTTAAAATATACTTTTCCCGACCTATTCATTATTCAAAATTTTATCTCTGTCCAACGGCACCACACCCAATGTTTCTCCAAACAATCTCAAAACATCGTTTACTTTATCCATCCTCAACGTGTTTTTTCCTTGTTCCAAATCCCTGACAAATCGCAATCCTACCCCTGCTTTTAATGCCATTTCGGGCTGGGTCAACTTGCTTTGTTTTCGTCTTTGTTTGACATATTTGCTGATGTCGTTTCTAGGTTTTTCTTTCATTTTTATACCTTTTAAAGTACAAATGTACAATTTTTTCAATATTTTACACCACTTCTGATATATTTTTATAATTTTATTACTTTTTTATACCCTTTAAAGTATATTTTATCAAATTTTCACAATTTTATATCCTTTAAGGTATATTAACACTATTCGCTTCATTTTGAAAAACATCAAAAACAAGGGTAACAATTTCACTTTCATCGGATTTAAGGAAAAAGAAATTATTTATTCAACACTTTTTTCTATTTTTAGAACTTTAATAAAGCTATTTGATTATGAAAAAACTTATGCCTCTTTTCTGTTTGCTGTTATCTTTCTGTCATCCTGAGCTTGTCGAAGGACAAACCAAAGCAAAAGATACTGTAACCCGAAGAGCCAACATCACTTATAATCAAAATAGAAATGCGGTAAAATTCAAGCCCGAAACGCCGCCTTTAATCCCGATTGCCGGTGCGCCAAAACCATCCTATTCCTATTTATGGGAATTCGGCGACGGGCATTACAGCAAGGAAGCCGAACCCAAACACGTATATAAAAACAAGGGAACCTACAAAACCAGACTTGCCGTAACCAACAATTACGACAACGGAAAACCGCCGGCAACAAGACCAAAAACAGTGGCGGTAAACGAAGTTTCGGATGAAGAAATTTATACCGACATCGCTTCCATCGAAGACCAAAACGGATTGGCGATTCAAAAAAATACTGACCCGATTCCCGACCAGCAAATGGAAGTAATCGTGAGCTATCAAAATATGGAAAATTACGTCGCCGACGGGAAACTATATCTTTTTTACAACGAAAAACAATTCAAAAACAACAACTTCGAGTTGGTCGATTTCAGAACGTATGCGGGCGAACGAGAAGTGAAAGAAAACTTGGTCGTCTTAGTTGAGGATTTGAACAACTCGGATTCGTACTTGGCTTCGGAAAACGCTTTGGCAACTGCTAAAAAATACAGAAACACCACCACGGAAGAGGATTTGGACGCCACTTTATCGGAAGCCCAAAAAACATACAAAAACGTGACCATCCTGGAATTTGACGGTGTAAATCCAGGCGAAACCAGAAACG
>JAGNPF010000013.1 GCA_017989775.1 Flavobacterium sp. | reverse complement strand
GCGTGATTTGATTTGGAACCCATTGTGTTGATTTCACGTCCCATTTCTTGGGTGATGAAACCCAGTTTTCTACCGTTGGCTTCCGTTCCGTTGATGGTTTCCAGGAAATAATCTAAGTGGTTGGTCAAACGCACTTTTTCTTCGGTGATGTCTAATTTTTCTAGGTAATAAATCAATTCTTGTTCGAATCGGTTTTCATCAACATTGACTTTCAATTCTGAAATGGCGGTTTGCAAACGGTCTTTGATTGCCTGAACCCTTTCTGGGTCTAATGCCAAAGCGTCATTCATGTATTGACGAATGTTTCCGATGCGCAACTGGAATTCTTTCTCCAACGAAGCGCCTTCATCTTTTCGGAAATTTCCAATATAATCCAAAGCTTCCGAGATAACTTTTTGAATTTCGATCCAGTCGTTTTCGTCAATTTCTTCTCTTTCAGTTTTTAAAGTATCGGGCATTCTTACGGCCATTTTCATTAATTCGGTTTCATCGGCAGCCGGATATACTTCGCGCAACTGGTTGATGTAGGCTTTGACGATGGGAACATTCACTTTTGTAGAAGTTTGTTCGGCAGTGCTTTCGATGAAAATCGAAAAATCTACTTTTCCTCTTTCCAGTTTCAAGGCAATTTGGTTGCGCAAACCCAGTTCCATTTCGCGGTAAGCAGAAGGCATTCGAACGCTTAAATCCAAACCTTTGCTGTTTAGCGATTTTACTTCTACCGTAATTTTTTTGGTTGGCAATTGCAAGCTAGCTTTACCAAATCCAGTCATTGATTGTATCATGTTGTTTTCTAAAAAGTGTTCAAAGATAAGAAAAAAGTGTTCAGGAGGCAGTTTTTAGTGTTCAGTGTTGGATTAGTTACCATCTTTTAGTTTTCAAAATTATAGGCAGTATTGGGAACGGCAAATTTTGGCACTGAACACTAAAGACTGACCACTGCCTACTTCTTTTGTGTTACCAAATATACGCCCGTAAATATCAATATTGCCGAAACGATTTTGACCAAATTCAGTTCGTCTTTTCCCAAACTAATGGCAAAAACAGTGGCAAAAAACGGTTGTAAATACACAAAAACGGCGACGGTGGTTGGTTTGAGTTCTCGCATCGAAAGCAAATTCAGCATATAAGTTCCGAAGGTCGAAAAAACTACCACGAAACCAATTTTTAAATAAATATCCATTGGCATCGAAGTCCAATTTATAACTTCAAATTCACCCCAACCAAACGGCAAAACCATCACGAAACCTATCAAATAAATCCATTTGGCAAAGTTGAAAGGGTTGTATTTCTCCATCAATTTTCGGATGATTACCAAGTACAAACCATAGGAAGAAGCATTGATGAACACCAGAAAATTGCCCAAAGTGGGATTGGTGGCATTTCCCGAAGATTTCCCGTAAAGAATCAGAAAAGCGGTGCCAATTAAACCTAAAATAATCCCGAAAACCATTCTTTTTTGCATTCGTTCTTTGAGAATAATGGCCGAAAGAATCAATACGATTATGGGTGTGCAAACCATGAGTACCGATGCCGAAATGGGCGAAGTGAGACTCAATCCTTTGAAAAAGGAGAGCATGTTCAGGGCCACGCCAAAAAATGCGGCCGCAATGATGCGAGGATAATCTTTGGGGTCAATTTGTTCTTGGCGAACTGCGGTCGAATTTCGGCTGAAAAGCCATGACAACCAAAACAAAATCGTGGCTCCACCCACCCTCATGATGATGAATCCGTAGGCTTCGACATGTTTTGGCATCACGTCTTTGGCAATCGTGAAAGTCATCCCGTAAATGATGGAAACGATGGTGGCGGTAATGAGGGCAAGCGTTCTTTTGGACATTAGGCTAAAGCTTTCATTACCTGCAGGATGTTTTGCTGGCTGTTGCCAATGTAAATTTTGCCGTCAATGATGAAAACGGGACGGCTCAAAAAAGTGTAATGTTCCAAAATGTATTTCTTGAAATCGGCTTCGGTCAAGGATTTATTCTTTAAATCCATCGATTTGTAAAGTTGTGCTTTTTTACTGAAAAGCGCTTCGTAACTTCCTGAAAGTCGGTGCATTTCTTCCAATTCTTCCACCGTAATCGGGTCTTGTTTGATGTCGTGAAACGTCAAATTATGATTTTGCGGCAAGGATTTGATGATTTTTCGACAAGTGTCGCAAGAAGCGAGATAGTATATTTTGTTCATGAGGGTAGTTGTAATTTCTTTGTGCAAAGAAAATTCATTTGAAACGGAAAATGATTATTTTTATCGAAAATTTGAAAAATGGAACAAACACTCAACGTAAACACCACAAGCAGAAACATGATTTCCAAAATTTTGGAAAACCACACTTTGGAACAACTCAACAAAATTCCGGAAGGATTCAGCAATAATTTGATTTGGAACGCTGCCCATGTTATTGTGACGCAACAAATATTGGTTTACAAATTGTCGGGACTGCCGGTAATGGTTTCGGAAGAAATGATCGAAAAATACAAAAAAGGAGCCAAGCCGGAACAAGATGCTACCCAAGCCGAAGTGGACGAAATCAAGTCCTTGTTGTTCTCGACCATCGAAAAAACAAAGGAAGATTATGCCAACGGAATTTTCAAGAACTATACCGAATATCCGACTTCAACAGGTTTTGTGTTGACAAGTGCCGAAGGAGCAATGAATTTCAACAATTACCATGAGGGACTTCATGTTGGAGTCTTGATGAGTATTCGAAAATTGGTTTAAACCATTTTTTCCAAACAATAAATCCCGATGCAATCAGTCTTTTGCATCGGGATTTATTGTTTGCTGGAAGCGTGTTTCTGCTATTGCAAGTAATAGATGTAACCCACGTTAAACCAAACCAACCAGTCGTTTGCCTTGTTTTCTTTATAAATATCGGGATTCGGACTCAGGCCATCCACCCAGTTGGAGAAGTAGTATTGCAATCTTAAATCTACCATCAAATCAGATAAAGGAGCCAGTTTGTAACGTGTTCCGATACTTGAAACTACCGACCAAACGGAGCCTGTTTCAGTAGAAAATCCATAAGGTCTTCCTTCGGATGGAACCAAATATTTGGGGAAAGTGGTCAAAGGTGTTCCCAAAGGACCCATCGTTGAAGAGACTTTTGCATCGTAAAAACTAAATTGCCCTCCAAGGCTTATAAATGGTCCCCAACTTTCTATTGTCGAGGTAAAGTCGCGAATACTCCAAGGGAAAAATTCCAGCTGCATTCCAATGTTGGTCACTGCCGTGTTTCCTTGCATTGCCTTTAATTGTTGCTTGCCAATGGAATTGCTGCCTTCTACCCATTGGCCAAAATGCTCCAAATCGGTTTTGTTATAGGACAATTCGCTTCTTAGTTTAAAATGGTCGTTGAAGTAAGTTTCCGGGGTATAACAATTACATTCCGCCGTGTAGGAGAAATTCATGTAGTGAATTAAACCAATTCCGTAACCTGTATTGCCTGCGTTTGTTGACAGGTCATATCTTTCTCCATAATCCGATTGAAATGCCACCGGGCCTGCGATAACACCAATTTCGTGGGAAAATCCAAATTGTGCAGTAACCACATTCGAAATTCCAAAAAGAAGGAAACAGAAAGCTATAATAGATTTTGGAGCCATTACGACGAGTTACTTTTTTTACAAATATATAAAAACATCAATCAATACGTGTATTATCAAATTAAAATATAAGGGTTTTTGTGTTTTTACAAACAATAGTAATGTGTTTGATTAAAATCCTTCCTACATTTATAAAAAGAAAGAATTTTGGTTAAGAAAATTAAAAAACAAAGAGCAATATTTTTATAAAATGTATCTTTGTATAGTGTTACGAAATCGTTTTCTTAAAAAATTATTTCGTTTAGATAAGCATTTAATACTAACCTTGTTTGAATAATTTATTTAAAAAATGGAAGATAAAATAAATCAATTTATGGCTCTGGTAGAGTCAAAAAACCCGAATGAACCCGAGTTTATCCAAGCTGTAAGGGAATTTGCCGAAACGGTGATTCCTTTTACCGCGGGACAAAAAAAATACGACGGCAAGAATTTGTTGCTTAGAATTGCCGAGCCGGAGCGATCCATAATATTCAGGGTTCCCTGGGTGGACGACCAAGGGGAGATTCGCGTAAACAGGGGATTCAGGATACAAATGAATTCTGCCATAGGTCCATACAAAGGAGGAATCCGCTTTCATCACACGGTAAATTTGTCGGTATTGAAATTTCTGGCTTTCGAACAAGTATTCAAGAACAGTTTGACCACGCTTCCAATGGGAGGAGGAAAAGGAGGTTCTGATTTTGACCCACAAGGAAAATCGGATGCAGAAGTGATGCGTTTTTGCCAATCCTTCATGACGGAATTATGCCGACATATTGGCCCAGATTTGGATGTTCCCGCCGGCGACATTGGAGTTGGAGCCAGGGAAATAGGGTATTTGTTTGGCCAATACAAAAGAATCCGCAATGAATTTACGGGAGTGTTGACCGGAAAAGGAATCGCTTATGGAGGTTCATTGATAAGACCGGAAGCAACGGGATATGGCGTGGTTTATTTCACGGAACAAATGCTTAAAACCATTGGTCAAAAAATCAAGGGAAAAACGGTGGTTATCTCAGGATTTGGAAACGTGGCTTGGGGAGTGGCCTTGAAAATAAACGAATTGGGCGGAAAAATATTGACACTTTCCGGTCCTGATGGCTATATTTATGACGAGGAAGGAATTTCGGGAGAAAAAATTGAATACATGCTTGAAATGCGTGCCAGTGGCGACAATAGGGCCGAAATGTATTTGGAGAAATATCCAAAAGCTGTTTTTCACAAAGGAAAAAGCGTATGGGAAGTCAAGGCAGATATCGCGATTCCTTGTGCAACCCAAAACGAATTGAACGAAGACGACGCAAAAATGTTGATTGCCAACGGAGTGACTTGTGTTACCGAAGCTGCAAACATGCCTTGTACCTTGGGTGCCATTAAAGAATTCTTGAATGCAAAAGTTTTGTATGCACCAGGAAAAGCCGCCAATGCAGGAGGGGTTGCCGCTTCCGGATTGGAAATGACGCAGAATTCCATTCGATTGAACTGGACCAGCGAAGAGGTGGACGAGAGATTGAAAGAAATCATGGTAGGAATCCACAATCAATGCAAGAAATACGGAGTTGAAGAAGACGGTTATGTCAATTACGTGAAAGGAGCCAATATTGCTGGATTTGTGAAAGTGGCCGATGCCATGCTCGCACAAGGAGTAGTCTAGTTCTTTTTGAACAAACATGCAATGCCTTCTTCCAGTCCCGAATCCAGGGATTGGATGGAAGGCGTTTTTTTTGCAATAAAACAAAATTCCATTAGTTTCGTTTATAGTATATTTGTGAACCAAATATTTATGCCAATAATGAAAAAAAGGATTCTCTGTTTTGTGCTTCTGGTTGTTATGCAAATGGGCTTTGCGCAAAGCAACTTTTTGTGGCAAGGTTATTTTTCCTATAATGAAATCAAGGATATTTCGGAATCGCCAACAACTATTTTTGCAGCTTCCGAAAATGCCTTGTTTTCCAAAAATACGACCACCAGCCAGCTTAAAACGACCAATACCATTGATGGCCTTTCAGGTGAAACCATTACTTCCTTGTATTACAGCCCCACATCCAATAAAACGCTCGTGGGTTATGAAAATGGCTTGATGATTGTGATCAACGAAGCCGATGGCAGTATGTCGAAAATTGTTGACATCATCAACAAGCAGCTTCCATCGGGCATAAAAAAAATCAACCATTTTATGGAGCATGAAGGGATTGTTTACGTTTCCTGCGATTTTGGAATCGTGCAGTTCGATTTGGCCACTTTGTTGTTTGGCGACACCTATTTTATAGGCGACAATGGAGCCGAGATAAGGGTTGCCCAAACTTCGGTATTCAATGGATACATTTATGCTGCCACAATTGCCGGCATTAGAAGAGCGGATATAACCAACAAAAACCTGGTCGATTTTAACCAATGGATGCAAATCGCCCCGGGAAGTTGGGATAGTATTGAAACTTTTGGAACGGAACTTGTTGCCGTTAATTCGTCAGGATATATCCATAAATACAATCAAGCCTCCAATTCTTTTACGGGTTATTTGCAACTTCCGTCCTTAGCTGTCGACATGAGGAAAACGGCCAATTATCTTGTTGTGTCCACTGCCGGCAGCGTTTATTTGTACAACAACCAATTGGCGCTTGTTCGTCAAATAAATATCAATCAAGTTCCGGAAAGCAATGTGAGTTTTACTTGCGCCACAACCATTGATAATGTTGTTTATATAGGAACAAAAGAACATGGATTGTTCAATACCACGATTTCTGTTAGTTCTGCTTTTGAAAATGATACACCAAGCGGCCCTTCTCGAAATAATATTTTTGCCCTTCAAACTAATTCGAATATTATGTGGACTGTTTATGGGGATTATTCAGGCACTTACAATCCATATCCATTAGACAGTTACGGAATAAGCAAGTATAGTTCTACAGGCTGGCTCAATATTCCGTATGAAAAAGTTCTTGGAGCCAAATCGATAGTTAGAGTTATGATCAATCCAAATAACGAAAATGAAGTTTATATGGGTTCTGGTTTTTCAGGTTTATTAAAAATTGAAAATGATGTTCCTACTTTTTTATACAATCAAACCAACAGTGGATTAGAAGAAATTACATTCATACCTGGCTATACGGGAGATGTTAGAATAAACGGTGGCGCATTCGATAAATCAGGGAATATTTGGGTCAATAATAGTCTTATTGAAAAGGGATTAAAAGTATTGAAAACTAATGGTCAATGGCAAAGTTTTTCGTTGAATGACATTTTGAAAAAAAGTATCGATGCGAGTATGGGTCGAATGATTGTAGATAAAAACAACACCAAATGGTGGTGTACCGATACAGATGGTTTGATAAGTTATAACGAATCCAATAATAAATTTAAAAAAATAACGATTGATTCAGACAAAGGAAATTTGCCAACTACCGATGTCAGGGCAATCGCCGAAGATAACAGAGGACAACTTTGGATAGGAACTACAAAAGGATTGCGAGTTTTGTCTAATGTGAACAGTTTTTTGTCCGATGATCAAATGACAACCAATCCCATAATTATTTTGGAAGAAGGTTTAGCCCAAGAATTGATGTATGAACAATTTATTACCGATATTGTGGTAGATGGTGCCAATAATAAATGGATTGGAACTGCCGATTCAGGTCTGTTTTTAGTCTCTCCAAACGGGCAGGAGACAAAATATCATTTTACCACAAATAATTCTCCATTACCAAGCAATACAATTAATGATATCGATATCAATAGCACAACAGGAGAAGTTTTTATTGCCACTGCCAAAGGGATGGTTTCTTTTAAAGGAACAGCAACAGCAGCCAATGAAAATCTGAATAATGTATATGTTTATCCAAACCCTGTTAGACCAGATTTTGATGGAACTGTAAAAATAGCTGGTTTATTGAATAAAGCCACGGTGAAAATTACAGACATCGAAGGGAATCTAGTTTACGAAACCACTTCCGAAGGAGGAACAATAGAATGGGATACGACTGCTTTTGGCAAGCATAAAGTTGCTTCTGGAGTTTATATGATTTTTATTTCGGCACAAGATGGGATTGAAACCAAGGTCAAAAAAGTAATGATTATTAGGTGATTTCAAACCCCAATTTATTTTGAATTTTAACTATGAACAATAAAAATTGTTTTGATTTCTTAAGGTTTTTTTTCGCTGCAAATATTCTATTAGCACATCTTATTGAACTTTCTCAAAATAGAAGTCTGGAATTTTTATCCCATTTTTCTAATTCTAGTATGGCGGTTAAGGGTTTTTTTGTCATCAGCGGCTTTTTGGTGGCAAAAAGCTATACTAATACCCCTTATTTTATCAAAAGAGCCAAAAGAATTTTGCCGGCCTATATTGTTGTTTTGATGTTTTCCGTTTTAGCTCTAGCTTACTTCAGCAGGCTTAGTTTCTCAGACTATTTTACAGACATAAGTGTGTATCAATATTTAGGATGGAATTCTATCTTTTTAAATTTTATGCATCCTTGTTTGCCTGGCCTTTTCGAAAACAACCTTATGTGTGCCGTAAATGGAGCACTATGGACACTAAAAGTCGAAGAAGGTTTTTACATTGTTTTGCCCTTTATTTTTTACGCCATTATAAAATCAAGGAAAACTTTTTTAATATTGGCAAGTTTGTATGTTTTGTCTATTTTGTATTGGTTTGTTATGGATTTTTATTTTAATAAACCTTTGTTGGCCAAACAATTGCCAGGGTATATGGCCTATTTTGTAACTGGAATTTTTCTGTTTTTGAATTTTGAATTGGTTTTACAGAATAAAAACAAGCTTTTGCTCATATCCATTTTGTTGTTGATTATTTTAAGATTTTCTCATTTTCAAATAGACTTTTTTTACCCAGCAGCATTTGGTTCTTTAGTCATAATTGCCGCCTACAATCTTCCTTTTCTTAATAATTTCGGCAAATATGGCGATTTTACGTACGGTCTTTATATTTACCATTTTCCAATCATCCAGCTTTTCAGGCAGTATGATTTATTTGAAAAACACAACCCGATTCTAATGGCTTTTTTGGCGGTTTCCATTACTTTTTTCTTTGCTGTTTTTTCTTGGTTTGTTGTTGAAAAAAGATTCTTGGAGAGATTCAAGAAGAGCGATGTCAAACAAACTTTGGCGATATGTTAGTCAAAACCAAAGCCATCGTCATTTCCTCCCTCAAATACCAAGAGAAAAGCTTGATTGTAAAATGCTTTACGGAATCCAATGGTTTGAAAACTTATTTTGTTCGTGACGCTTTTTCTTCCCGAAAATCAAGCCAAAAAAAAGCCTATTTCCAGCCTTTGAGCATTCTCGAAATCGAGGCCGTGCACAAAAACAAGGGCACAATGGAGAACTTCAAGGAAATCAAGATTGCCACTCCCTTTCAAACCTTGCATTCGGATATTTTCAAGAGTACGATAGTGATGTTCATTTCTGAAATTTTACACCATTCCATACACGAAGAAGAGAAAAACGAAGCTCTTTTCACTTTCTTGGAAACCGCCTTGCATTGGCTCGACAATCACGATCAAATTGCCAATTTTCATTTGATTTTAATGCTCGAAATAACGAAATACCTAGGGTTTTATCCCGATGTTTCCGAAATGGAATTCCCTTTTTTCGACACCAACGAAGGTGTTTTCACTCCGTTTCACGGTCTTGGTTCATTGACCGAACACGAAACGCAGTTGTTCAAAAAACTCATTTCTTTGAAATTCGATAACGACCAAAAAATCTTCCACGTTATCGAAAGGCAAATACTTCTCAAAATCCTGATTGATTATTACACTTTTCATCTGGTTGGTTTCCGAAAACCAAAATCTTTGGATGTTCTTAAAGAAGTTTTTTCTTGAAAAAACAACCACAAAGACGCAAGATTAGAAAGTTTTTTAAAATGTTTTTGACACAGATTTTACAAATTTTCAGAAATTAATCTGCGTCAATTTGTGTCAAAATAGTCGTTTTTTACCGAATTTGGCATTGTTGTCCCGCTTTTGACGGCTTTATATTTCCGGTAATTTGTGTGATTTGTGGTGAAAAAATGATACTTTTTAAGAGTCAAAACTCCTGAAAAATTAAAACAGGTTCTTTTTCTTGAACAAAAACACGCCAAATGTGGATACCAACAAGGAAATAAGCAGTACAATCCAGAATCCGAATTGGTTGTTTTCCAAATTATTGGGCACGTTCATTCCGTACAAACTGGCGATTACCGTGGGGATCATCAGGATGATGGAAATGGAGGTCAGTCTTTTCATAATGACGTTCAAATTGTTTGAAATCACCGAGGCGTAGGCATCCATCATTCCCGTGAGGATGTTGCTGTAAATGTTGGTTGTTTCTTCAGCTTGGCGCAATTCGATTTCCACGTCTTCGAGCAATTCCGGGTCAAAACTGTCTTTGTGATTTTTCAGGTTCTTGATCCTGCGAAACAAAACGTCGTTGCCTTTTAGAGAAGTGATGAAAAAGACCAAGCATTTTTCTATTTGCAGCAAGGCCTGAAGTTCTTCGTTTTTGATGGATTGTTCCAGATTGTCTTCGGCGAGTTTGATTCGCTGGTTGATTTGTTTCAGATGTTTCAAGAACCAAACACTGGAGGACAAAAGCAATTTCAACACCAAATCGAAATGGTCGTTGACGGGAATTTTTTTGCGTCGGGTATAGGAAACAAAATCGGGAAGGATGTCGGTTTGGTGAAAACAAAGCGACACAAAAATGTCTTCTTTGAACATCAATCCCAGTGGCGCCGTGTTGAAAGGCAGTTTTGCATCGTTGCTTCGGAAAGGAATTCTAAGAACAATCAGCGTCCAACCGTTTTCGATTTCGATACGTGGTCGTTCGTCAATATCTTCGATGTCATTATAGAAATCTTCGGGAATTTGGAGTTCTTTGAGCAGGAATTTGGTTTCTTCCTTGGTGGGGCAAACTACGTTGATCCAGTCGTTTTCCTCAATTTTTTCGGTTTGAACAAACCCTTTGTTGTTTTTGTAATATGTAATCATGTGCAATGCGTTGTTTGGGGAATAACGCCTGCAGTATGCAACGACTATTCCTGGTTTTCTTTATTTCTCTTCGAATAATAATCGTCCATGGTGGATTTTTAATTTTTTTTGCAAAAGTAACGTTTTAAACAGTAACAAAAACCTTAATTCTTTCTTAATTAAAATTGCAGAAATGTCTTTTGGGGGCTAATCCTCATTTTGGGATGTTCCGAACCACTCCAAATTACGGGATTTGTTTTTTTGGCTTGTTTTTTCCTCTTAAAAACATATTTGTCCAAAAACAAGAAAGGCCTGGATTCCTGATGAAAACCACGCCTTTTTGAAGTACTGTTCCTGAAACTTTATTTCACTTCTTTTATCAAATAAATATAAACGGGAAAGTGGTCACTGTAGCCGATTTCGTTTTCGGAATGGCGCAAGGGATAACCGGCATACCGTCCAAATTTTTCGATCATGAAGGGCTTGTTGTAAATTCCGGCTTTCCAGTATTGATAAGTGGAATAATCGCTCTTGATCAAGGTTTCGGAAACCATAATTTGGTCGAAAATATCGCCTGAATCCCTGTAAAACAAGGATGCGTGTCCATCTTTGGCCATTTGCTCGAATGGATTGTAAATGCCGAATGGCTTGACTTCCGACTTTTTCAGTTTGGCGCCGATGCCTTCTTTGATGCTTTTGTTGTAGCTGCCGTCATTGTAATCGCCCATCGTGATGATTTTGGCATTAGGATTCACTTTATAGATGGAGTCCATGATTTTTCGGCTCAATCTTCCTGCGGCTTCCCGAAACGGACTGCTTTTTTTCTCTCCACCCGAACGTGACGGCCAGTGGTTGACCATAATGTTGATTTCTTCCCCGTCAAGAAATCCAGTCACCAAGAGGATGTCCCTGGTATAAACCCTGTTGTCCTTGCCCACTTCTATTTTGTCTTTGTCGGCTTTGTCTTCTTCGGTTTCCTTCTCTTTTTCGTTGTTGTTCCCCCTGTAAATAATCAAGGGAACATTGATGAAACTTGTGGGTTTAAAATGTTTCTTTTGATACAACAACGCCACGTCTATCCCCCTTTTGTCGGGAGAATCAAAATGCACGATGCCATAATCGTGCTTGACGATATTGGGATGTTTTACCAAATCTTCCAGAACGCCTCGATTTTCTATTTCAGAGCCTCCTATGAAAGTTGGGGCATCTTTCTGCTGGTCGTTGGTCCCTATTTGCATCAAGACCTTGGAAAGATTTTCCAGTTTCTGTTTGTATTTATCTGAAGTCCAACGCTGAAATCCTTTTGCCACCCTTTCTTGTTAAAAGTTGGGATTGTTAATGTTTCGAACCA
>JAGNPF010000234.1 GCA_017989775.1 Flavobacterium sp. | reverse complement strand
ATGATTTCAATGTTTTTTTTGAATACAAAATCTTCTCCAAAATTTCTGTTCCAATTGGTGTAGGCTTTCAATTGATAAACACCTGGTTTTACATCAAGGGAATCCACTAATTTAAAATCGCCATGACCTATTCCTATTTCTAGATTAGTCTTGTTTCTGGCAATAATTTCTTGATCAGGAGAAATTAATTCCACGTATAAAATATTACTATTATCAGTAAGCAAGTTGTTTTTTGCTGATACATTATAGGCTTTGTAAAACAAATCATCCCCTATAAAATAGATCGAATTGTCCGTATGAAGATATACTTTTTCGACATCAGGAATTGCTTTTTTCTCTTGCGCTTGCAAAAAACCAAACGACAAAACAAAGAATAATACATAAAGTAAACGATAGATTTTGTTCCCGATAAAAGTCTCAAGCATATCAAATGTGGATTTATTTTAAACAACATAAAATTGTGAAGAAATAAAATCTTGTTAATTTTATATTAAAAAACAAATCAATAATCATACCACAAAACTTTAATCGATTTTACCAATACGACGAATATTCCGATAGTTCGAATCCATCCATCATTCCATACATCCGATTTTAAATGAAGATTCAACTGGATTTTGAATGAAAAACAAAACATCTAAACCATTAAGATTCATTAAGAAAATTAAGAAAATTAAGAAAATTAAGAAATGTAAAATCTTAATTTTCTTAATGGTTAGAAAAAAATATTTACTGGAAACCTTAGGCCAACTCCTTGAAATACTGCAACAAGATTTTGTTGTTTTCCAAAGTTGGCGTGAAAATTTCCAGAAGGCTTGGTTTATCGTTTTGAGCGTATAAGGATATTAAACTCGTTTCCAAGCTCACTTCATCGCTGGCGATGCTGTATTCGAAACCGTACATTTTGGCCAAATGTTCGGCAGTTAGGCAATGAGAAGTTTCGAAAAATTTGTTAAAAACTGGCGTTTCCTCGTGACCGGGCAAAATCCTAAAAATCCCTCCTCCTCCATTGTTGAGGAGAATAATCTTGAAGTTTTTGGGCGTGTATTCGTTCCACAAAGCGTTACTGTCATACAAGAAACCGATATCGCCTGCAATCAAAACCGTGGGGCGTTCATTGGCCACAGCCGCACCAATTGCCGTAGAAGTACTGCCGTCGATGCCACTAGTGCCGCGATTGCAAAAAACTTGAATTGAAGGATGAACGGGAATCAATTGGGCGTATCGAATGGCGGAGCTGTTGCTTAAATGCAGCATCGAATTTTCGGGCAAGGAAGGAATTATTTTTTCGAAAACCTTGAAATCCGAAAACGGAATCTTGTTCAAATAGTCTTGGTGTTTCGTTTCGCGCAATTTAGCAATAGCATCGAAAGTCGAAAAATAATTACTTGAAATTGGAATCGCAAAAGACAAAAATTGCTTGAAAAACGGATTGGGCTCGACCTTGAAATGTTGGGTCAAAACTCCATAAGTATCATAGGCTCTCAAGCTGTCAATGTGCCAATGATGGGCTGGTTTATAGGTTCTCAAAAAAGCTTTTATCCTTTTGGAAACCACCATTCCGCCGAAGGTCAACAAAATATCGGGTTGGAGTTCTTGGAATTCTTTTGGTGCAAAAGGCGTAATAATCGTGTCGATATTGTTCAAAAACGAAGGATGGTGCAGGTTTGAGGTATTCTCGGTCATCACCACCACCGATTCGTCTTTGGCCAAAGCCTCGATAATTTCAGCGTCAATCATATTGGGTTTGTTTTCCCCAACTAGGATTAATTTCTTTTTGGATTGGTTCCAAATATCGGCAAACGCCTTGATTTCATTGATTTTAATTTCCTTTTTCTCTGGAACAAAATCCAAAATGGTCGGATGGACAGCCAATTCGGAAACGGTTTGGTACAAAGGTTCTTCAAAGGGCGCATTGATATGAACCGGGCCTTTTTCGGCAACAGCCTTGTTGATGGCTTCGTTGATTTTTAAATCATTTTCAGCCGAAACTTCTTCAGTTAAATTAGCATTGTACAGCGAATGGTTCTTGAACACGTTTTCCTGACGAATGGTTTGGCCGTCGCCAATGTCGATCTTGCTTTGAGGTCGGTCGGCCGAAATCACGATTAGCGGAATTTGGCTGTAAAACGCTTCGGCAAAAGCGGGATAATAATTCAGCAAAGCCGAACCCGAAGTGCAAACCACGGCCACGGGTTTCTGGATTTGTTGGGCCATTCCAAGGGCAAAAAAAGCGGCACAACGCTCGTCGGCGATGCTGTAGCAATTGAAATCGGGATTGTTTACAAAACCTATGGTCAAAGGGGCGTTTCTGGAACCCGGGGAAATTACGATATTATTGATTCCTTTGGCCAAACAAATCTGGATGATGCTTTGCGCAAGGGGTATTTTGGGATAAACCATTCTGTAAAGTTAGATGTTAGAAGTTGCCCTTCGACAAGCTCAGGGTGACGGTTGGATGTCAGGGATTTTACGACCCTGACCCGAAAGGCAAAGTTACAAACTTGGCAACCGAAATCATCCAATCCGAACAACTTTTTCTTACTTTTGAAGTGAAATTTTATAAAAAATGAAAATCCAAATTAGACCTTACCAAACCGAAGATACTCAAGCCATTCTGGACATCATCAACCACAATATTTTACATTCGACGGCTTTGTACGATTACAACATCCGAACTTTCGAGCAGCAAAAAAACATTTTGGAAGAAAAAATCAGCAAAAACTTCCCCGTGATTGTGGCCGAACTCGACGGGCAAGTTGCGGGTTTCGGGATGTATGGCGAATTTCGCTTTCGGGAAGCCTACAAATTCACCGTGGAGCATTCGGTTTATGTCGATGAATGCTTTCACGGCAAAGGCATTGGGAAACTGTTGCTCCAAGAATTAATTGATTTGGCAAAAAAACAAAAACTCCACACGATGATTGCCGTCATCGATGCCGAAAACCAGGGCAGCGTGGCTTTTCACGAGAAATTTGGTTTCAAAACCGTGGGCATCCTCAAGGAGTCGGGCTATAAATTTGACCGTTGGCTGGATTCAGTTTTCATGCAGCTGATTTTGGAGTAATTTGTAAAGGATTTTTTAAATATTTGATGTAGCAAATCTTCCCAATCAATCCGAATTTGGGTGTATATTAAGAAGGATTGCTTGGCCTATGAATTAGTTAGTGGGCATTATGAGAAGAAAAACGAACAACTTAAATGGGAAAAGACTATGGTAAAATTGAATTTTGTTAAATATTTGACAACTATTTTATTCTTTTGTTGTCTTGTTAGTTGCTTAGGGCAAGAAATTCCCATAGAGAACGTGAAAAATATCGTTCCCAAATCTGCAATTCCTTCGGAAACTCGTATGTTTTTTGGTGACTTGAATAATGATGGTATTCAAGATGCGATTCTACGTTTCAAAGTAATAAATGAATCGAAAGAAAATGAACACTTTTATTTACTTCTTGGAAAAAATGATGAAACGATAAAATTGTATAATAAAGACATCTTCAATTTTGACAATAAGAATGAGACTTATTTTGATACAGTTACGATTTCTAAAGATGGGTTCACAGTCAAATACTGTGGTAAAGAAAATACTTTTGGCAGCTATAGAAATATTACATTCAATTACTACTCCAATGAATACGGTAGTCATTATTGGATTTTAAAAAGAGATGAGGAACTTTTTGTGCACAAAGTTTTTGCACCAGCACCCCAAAAACCAATTATTGTAACAGAAAGTGAAATGCAAAATATTGGAGGTGAATATTTTGGTAATATCAAAGAAAATTTATACGATGTCAAACTGCGCAAGAAAATAAAAAAATATATACCAGATACTACTTCTGAATGTAAAGCATATTCAGGTGATTTGAACCGAGACAATTTTGAAGATATTATTTTACGATTCAAAATAAGCACTGAGTCTGAGAC
>JAGNPF010000233.1 GCA_017989775.1 Flavobacterium sp. | reverse complement strand
CATAATTGAGACGCTTCCAGCATGACAATTGGAATAGTGAATTGCATTTTCACAAATACACATTCGATATAAATACAAAAAATCCTAAATTACCAACTTGATAATTTAGGATTTTGTTTTTTTTTTTACTGAACACTGAAAACGGAACACTGATTACTTGCTCCTGACTTTCTGCTCCCATTTCCAGGCGCTTTCCATCGCTTCATCCAAAGTGGATTGTGCTTTCCAGCCCAAAACATTGTTTGCTTTGTCGGTATTGGCATAAGCCGAAGTGATATCGCCTTCTCTGCGAGGCACGATTTTATAAGGCAATTTTTGTCCGCTTACTTTTTCGAATGCGTGAATTACTTCCAAAACCGAGCTTCCAGTTCCGGTTCCCAAATTGAAAATCTCCACTTTGTCCAAATTCTTTTTTTCCAACAAACGTTGTAGAGCAATCACGTGGGCTTTTGCCAAATCGACTACGTGGATGTAATCGCGAACACAAGTACCGTCCGGCGTTGGATAATCGTCACCGAAAACCGACAATTCTGTACGCAAACCCAATCCGGTTTGGGTGATAAACGGCACCAAATTTTGGGGAACTCCCAATGGCAATTCTCCTATTTCAGCAGATGGATGCGCTCCAATGGGGTTGAAATAACGCAACAAAATCGCGTTGATATTGGTAACTTTGGCCGCATCGGTTATGATTTCTTCTCCAATTTGCTTGGTGTTTCCATAAGGCGACATCGCGGTTTGAATGGGTGCATCTTCGGTAATCGGCATTTTTTCGGCTTGACCGTAAACCGTGCAAGACGAACTAAAAATAAAATTGGCCTCCGGCAGTTTTTGCAATTCCTGCAACAAATAAACCAAACTGTTGATATTGTTTTCATAATACAACAACGGATTTCCAACGCTTTCGCCTACTGCTTTCGAGGCCGCAAAATGAATGACTCCCGATATGTCTTGATGCTTTTTGAAAAATTCCTGCACTTTTGCTTTCTCGCGCAAATCCAATTTTTCGAAAAGTGGTTTTTTGTTGGTAATGGCCACAATTCCGTTTAAAACGTCTTCCGAAGAATTGGAAAGATCATCAACAATTACTACTTCAAAACCTTGATTTTGCAATTCGACCACGGTATGAGAACCGATAAAACCCAATCCTCCTGTAACTAGTATTTTCATGTTTTTATTTTTTTATAAGACAGAATCATCACACCTTTTCGTTTACTAAAAAAGACGCGATGAATCGCGTCTCTACGGGAATTATTTTAAAAATTCTAAAACTGAATCCGTGATAAATTTGATTTGTTCATCGTCCAATTCGGTGTGCATTGGCAAGGCAATTACTTCTTTCGCCAATTGATTCGTCACTGGGAAATCTTCTTCTTTGTAACGAGAATCTGCATACGCTTTTTGCGAATGCAACGGAATTGGATAATAAATCGCGCAAGGAATTCCTTTGTCCTGCAAGTGTTGCATCAAGGCATCTCTATCGGCATCGATAATTCGCAATACATATTGATGAAAAACGTGACAATCGCATATATCGCAAATACTTGGTGCGATGATGTTTTTGTTGCCTTCAAAAGCTGCTGTATATTTTCTGGCTGCATTTTGACGTGCGGCGTTGTATTCGTCCAACAAAGGCAATTTGGCATTCAAAACGGCTGCTTGAATACTGTCTAACCTTGAATTGACACCCACCACATCGTGATGGTAACGTTCGTACATTCCGTGATTTACGATTCCTCTAATTTTGTGTGCCAAGGCATCGTCATTGGTGAAAATCGCTCCGCCATCGCCATAACATCCCAAGTTTTTGGAAGGAAAAAATGAAGTCGCTCCAACGTTTCCAATCACTCCCGCTTTCTTTTTTGTTCCGTCCGAAAACTTGCAATTGGCTCCAATAGCTTGAGCATTATCTTCAATTACATACAAGTTATGTTCTTTGGCAATGGCCATAATCGCTTCCATATTGGCAGCGCGACCAAATAAATGCACCGGAACAATGGCTTTCGTTTTTGGCGTAATCGCTTTCTTGATAGCTTCAATAGAAATGTTCATATTAAACATATCTACATCAACCAAAACTGGAGTGAGTTGCAACAAAGCAATTACTTCTACCGTTGCGGCAAAGGTAAAATCGGCAGTAATGACCTCATCTCCGGGTTTTAAACCCAATCCCATCATCGCAATTTGCAAAGCATCGGTTCCGTTGGCACAAGGAATCACATGTTTTACATCGAGATATTCTTCTAAGTTTTTTTGAAATTGGTGAACTTGTGGTCCGTTAATGTAAGTGTTGGTGTCAAGAACTTCCTGGATTGAAGTATTTACGGTGTCTTTTATTTTATCATATTGACTTTTCAAGTCAACCATTTGCAATTTTTTCATTTAATCTTAAGTTTAAAGTTCATTTAAAACAAAATTCACATAGTACATCTCGTTTTAAATACACAACAAAAATAGGGATTTTAGAAGAATGATTTTATAGATATTTAAAAGAAAACGTATTTTAGCCGCAGAAATTTTTTGATATGCTTTTTATCTACAACCTAATCGTTCAATTTGCGAATTTTTCATTGAAAATCATCGCTCAATTCAGTCCAAAAATCAAACTTTTTATCGACGGTCGAAAGCCCGTTTTTGAGATTTTAAAATCCAAAATCCAAGCCAACGACCAAACCATTTGGTTTCACGCTGCTTCGTTGGGCGAATACGAACAAGGCCTTCCCGTTATTGAAAAAACAAAAGAAAAATTTCCGAATCATAAAATCGTGGTCACTTTTTTCTCGCCTTCAGGCTATGAAGTTCGAAAAAACAACAACGTTGCCGATGTTACGGTTTACTTACCTTTGGATACCCAAAAAAATGCACGCCAATTTTTAAAACTGCTTCATCCCGAAATGGTCTTCTTCATCAAATATGAATATTGGCCGAATTACCTGAATGAACTAAAAAAACTAAAAACGCCAACCTATTTGATTTCGGGAATTTTCAGAAAAAACCAAATGTTCTTCAAATGGTATGGCGGTTTTTACAGAAAAGCATTGGAGACTTTTACTTATTTTTTTGTACAAAACGAAAGCTCCAAAAAACTGTTGTTGCAACTAGGCAAAACCAATGCAGCCGTTTCGGGCGACACCCGTTTTGATCGCGTAGCTACCATTTTGGAGAAAGACAATTCTCTCGACTTTATTGAAGCGTTCAAGAACGACACTTTGACCATTGTCGTGGGAAGTTCTTGGCCAAAAGACGAAAGTTTGTTGGTGGATTACATCAATCAAACTTCCGAAAAAGTCAAGTTTATCATTGCGCCACACAACATCAAAAGCGAACAAATTCAAGAATTGAAAAATTCCATATCAAAAAAAGCGATTTTGTTTTCGGAAAAAGAGAATCAAAACCTGGCCGATTTCGATGTTTTCATCATCGACACCATCGGAATTTTGACCAAGATTTACAGCTATGCCAACATTGCTTATGTGGGCGGTGGTTTTGGAAATCCGGGTGTTCACAACATTTTGGAACCGGCCACTTTTGGCGTCCCGATTGTCATCGGCTCCAATTTTAGCCATTTTGCAGAAGCCACAGCCTTGGTCAATTTGGAAGGCTGTATTTCAATTTCAAATAAAAACGAACTTTTTGATGCTTTTTCCAATTTAATTTCCAATGAAGACATCCGACACGAAAAAGGTCATATTTGCGGCACTTTCGTGAGAATGAACAAAGGAGCAACGACGATTATCATGAACAACATTTTACCAAATTAAACCAACTGATTTTTGCAGCCCTAATTCTTTATTTCGAAGACTTAAAAATACCCCAAATGAGTGGAGTCTTCAAACAACAAATAGACCCTGAAGCTTTATTTTCAACCGAACAAGGCTATCCTGATTTATGCCCGAAAAAAGGCATACTGGACGATGTTTTTTGAAAAACAATTGA
>JAGNPF010000232.1 GCA_017989775.1 Flavobacterium sp. | reverse complement strand
GTGTATGGATAGTGTATGGATAGTGTATGGATAGTGTATGGATAGAGTATGGATAGAGTATGGATAGAGTATGGATAGAGTATGGATAGAGTATGGATGAAGCATATATATAGTAACTTTATAGTAACTATATAGTAACTATATAGCAACTTATGGTTATACATTGTTCAGGACAAAAACCGACTTGTCAATACGGCAACAAAAGTACATTCTCGCCACTCTACCCATTTCAAGGCATCTTTCACGAATCAAAAAAACCCGTGAGCACGGAGAAAACCAAGCCTTTCCATTATAGAACCACAATTTTTTTCAATTGGCATTTATAAATGCTACTTTTGCAGCCTATTTATACAAATATGGGCTTTTTAGAAGAAATACAGCGAAGAAGAACTTTTGGGATTATTTCGCATCCCGATGCCGGAAAAACCACCTTGACGGAAAAACTGCTCCTTTTTGGAGGAGCCATCCAGGAAGCGGGTGCGGTAAAAAACAACAAAATCAAGAAAGGCGCCACGAGCGACTTCATGGAAATTGAACGCCAAAGGGGAATTTCGGTTTCCACCTCGGTTTTAGCCTTCAATTACCAAGACAAGAAAATAAACATTCTCGACACGCCCGGACACAAGGATTTCGCCGAAGACACCTTCAGAACCCTGACCGCAGTAGACAGCGTGATCGTGGTGATTGACGTCGCCAAGGGGGTCGAGGAACAAACCGAGAAATTGGTCGCCGTATGCCGACTGAGAAATATTCCCATCATCGTTTTCATCAACAAACTGGATCGTGAAGGAAAAGACGCTTTCGACCTGATGGACGAAGTGGAACAAAAACTGGGTCTGAAAGTGACTCCATTGAGTTTTCCCATCGGAATGGGTTACGATTTCCAGGGAATCTACAACCTCTGGGAAGAAAACATCAACTTGTTCAGTGGCGACAGCCGCAAGAATATCGAGGAAACCATCGCTTTTTCGGACGTGAAAAATCCCGAATTGGAGAAAATCATCGGCGAAAAACCAGCCTATAAACTAAGGGAAGAACTGGAATTGATTGACGAAGTCTATCCCAAATTTGACCGCCAAGATTATTTGGACGGAAAATTGCAACCCGTATTTTTTGGATCGGCCTTGAACAATTTCGGGGTTCGCGAACTCTTGGATTGCTTTGTCGAAATAGCCCCTTCGCCAAGACCCAAAGATTCCGAAACGAGACTAGTGGACCCAAAAGAAGAAAAAATGTCGGGATTTGTCTTTAAAATCCACGCCAACATGGACCCAAAACACAGAGACCGTTTGGCCTTCATCAAAATCGTTTCCGGTACTTTCGAAAGAAACAAACCCTACCTTCACGTTCGCCAAAAAAAGAACTTGAAATTCTCTAGTCCAAATGCTTTCTTTGCCGAGAAAAAAGAAATCGTCGACATTTCCTATCCGGGAGACATTGTGGGACTGCACGACACTGGAAATTTCAAGATTGGCGACACTTTGACCGAAGGAGAAGCAATGAGCTTCAAGGGAATTCCAAGTTTTTCGCCAGAACATTTTAGATACATCAACAACGCCGACCCAATGAAAGCCAAACAACTCGACAAGGGTATCGACCAATTGATGGACGAAGGCGTGGCGCAGTTGTTTACCCTGGAAATGAACAACCGAAAAATTATTGGAACTGTTGGAGCACTTCAATACGAGGTTATCCAATACCGATTGGAACACGAATATGGCGCCAAATGTACTTACGAAAACTTCCCGGTCCACAAAGCGTGCTGGGTTAAACCAAACGACCCTAAAAGCGATGAATTCAAGGAATTCAGGAGAATCAAACAAAAATTCTTGGCTCACGACAAATACGGACAACTGGTATTCCTTGCCGATTCCGATTTCACCATTCAAATGACCCAAAGCAAATACCCGAACGTAAAACTGTTCTTTACTTCGGAATTTGATTAAAACAGAACACAAAAAACTTTTTAGGTACTGTTCTAAAAGCAAAAAAACGCCAATTTTTCGATTGGCGTTTTTGGTATCTATTATTTTTTGGAATTAAACCACGGCACTCTCGAAGTTTACCGCTTTTTTCAAAAAGGCTTTAATCAACAAACGGTTGGGAGCTGTTCCCGAAGTAATGAATTGTTTTTTGGCAGTGGTTCCCGCTGGCACAGCGGTGGCATTTGGAGTTTGTTTAGACCCCATGAACCAAAGCACAAAATTCATGCTGGAAGCACCGGAAGTGGCTTCTTGTTTCATCGTGTTAATTTCGATGGTGCTGTTTACAATTTCGCCATTTTCTATGGAAGTAGTTTCAACAGTATTCTTTTCCACAGCAGTTTGACCAAAAACGGCAACATTGGACATCAAGACAAAAAACAACACCATAAAAATGTTGTTCTTGATTTTGCTCCCGCTATGTTTGGTAAAAGTATTCATGGTCGTTTTTTTATCTGGAAACCTGTTGTTTCTCTTATCTGGGGTAAAACTAAACCAATCGTTTTCCACTGAAAAAAATTTCCGACGAAGCACCACAAAACTCGTTAAAAACACAAATTTGGCAATTCTCTAAGGGGCAATGAAACATCTCGTGAAACATCCTAAAGAAACGAACAAGCCCATTAATCCGACAGTATTCCTAAAGAACAGGGATAAACCAACACCAAAAAAAAATTACTCTTAACAGCCAACATATTAACAAAAAAAAGGCTCCATTTCTGGAGCCTTCTCTATAATTATGCTTGTCCCGCAGGACCAAAGTTTAAAGGAATCGGAGGTTGTTCACTTTCTTTTATTTCGCCATGGGCAATTTCAAAACGGTGAATATTATCTCCAATGGCTTTTAACAGCCTTTTGGCGTGTTGCGGAGTCAAGACAATTCTTGATTTCACTTTAGCCTTGGGAAGACCCGGCATGATGCTTACAAAATCCAGCACAAATTCGGAAGAGGAATGATTGATTATCGCCAGATTGGAGTAAACTCCTTCTGCCGTTTTCTCATCCAACTCAATGTCGATTTGTTCGTGTTGTTGTTTTGAATTACTCATGTCTTAATAAATATATTCTTCTTTATTGGCCATCATTTCATGGTAATCTTCATTCGAACCCACAATCGTGTTGTCGTATTCCCTCATACCGGTTCCGGCAGGAATTCTGTGACCCACGATTACATTTTCTTTCAATCCTTCCAAGTAATCGATTTTACCTGCAACGGCAGCTTCGTTCAATACTTTGGTCGTTTCCTGGAACGATGCAGCCGAGATGAAAGATTTCGTTTGAAGCGATGCTCTCGTGATACCTTGCAAGACCGGAGTTGCGGTTGCCGTGATAACGTCACGAGCCACAACCAAGTTTTTGTCTGTACGTTTCAACAATGAGTTTTCATCACGCAATTCACGAGGGGAAACAATCTGGCCTGGTTTCAAGTTGGAGGAATCTCCTGCGTCTTCAACCACTTTCATTCCATACAATTTATCGTTTTCAAAGATGAAATCTTTGGTGTGAATCAATTGTTCTTCCAAGAACAAAGTATCTCCTGGATCTTGAACTCTTACTTTACGCATCATTTGACGGATAACCACCTCAAAGTGTTTGTCGTTGATTTTTACCCCTTGCAAACGGTAAACCTCTTGAATTTCGTTAACCAAATACTGTTGAACGGCAGCTGGCCCTTGAATTCTCAAAATATCTTCCGGAGTGATCGCACCATCGGACAATGGCACACCCGCTCTCACGAAGTCATTTTCTTGCACCAAGATTTGGCTGGACAATTTCACCAAGTATTTCTTAACCTCACCAAATTTGGATTCGATGACAATCTCGCGGTTACCTCTTTTGATTTTTCCAAAAGAAACCACACCGTCGATTTCAGAAACCACGGCAGGGTTAGACGGGTTACGTGCTTCAAGTAACTCGGTAATTCTTGGCAAACCTCCCGTGATATCTCCTGATTTAGAAGAACGACGCGGAATTTTAACC
>JAGNPF010000231.1 GCA_017989775.1 Flavobacterium sp. | reverse complement strand
CGAAAGACATCGTGGTTTATGCCGTTATTCCCGTTCCAGACGAAGCCCACGCCCGTTTTGATGCCACAAAAAGGACTTACGAATACCACATCAACACTTTCAAGGACGCTTTTTTGCAGGACGGAAGCTGGTATTTCCACAAAAAACTGGATTTGGATTCAATGAATGAGGCTTCAAAACTATTGTTCAACCACACTGATTTTCAATGTTTTTCCAAGGTAAACACCGATGTCAACACCTTTGATTGTACTATATTTGAAGCGTATTGGCAGCAAAAGGACAACCAAATCGTGTTCACCATATCGGCCAATCGTTTCCTGCGCAATATGGTTCGCGCCATTGTGGGAACATTGGTAAACGTTGGTTTGCACAAAATCAGCTTGGACGATTTCAACGAAATCATCAAAAGCAAAAACAGGGAAAAAGCCGGTTTTTCGGTTCCAGCCCACGGATTGTATTTGACAAAAATTGAGTATGATTATTTGTAGAAAAAAGAATCAAGATTATAGAATTAAGAATTAAGTATTAAGAGAATTCGACATTGCAACGAACATCAGGATAAAGTTCCTAAAGATATATGAAAGCAAAAGCATTTGACACCCGGTTATTCAAGAGAATATTAAAATACACCAAGCCCTACCAATCGAGATTCAATTTCGTGGTGGTTTTCGCCATTTCGCTGTCGATTTTTGCGGCCTTGCGCCCCTATTTATTGAAGGAAACCGTCGATGGCTACATCAAGACACAGGATAAATTTGGGCTTTTGGTTTACGCCAGCTTGATGGGATTTGTTCTTTTGCTGGAGGTTTTCTCCCAATTTTTCTTCGTGTATTGGGCCAACTGGCTCGGTCAGGACATCGTGAAAGACATTCGAACCAAAATGTTTCGACACATCTTGAGTTTCAAAATGAGGTATTTCGACAATGTGCCCGTGGGACAACTCGTGACCCGTTCCGTTTCCGACATCGAGGCCATTGCCCGTATTTTCAGTCAAGGTTTGTTCATGATCATCAGTGACATGATGAAAATGGTCGTGGTACTCGTTTTCATGTTCTACATGAACTGGAAACTCACCTGGATCGTGATTGTGGCAATGCCCATTTTGGTCTATTTCACCCGAATATTCCAAAAGAAAATGCAAATCGCTTTCGAAGAAGTGCGCACCCAAATTGCCAACATGAACTCTTTCGTGCAGGAACGGGTGACGGGAATGAAAATTGTGCAACTGTTCAATCGCGAAAACATTGAAGCCGAAAAATTCAGGTCCATCAACGAAAAACACAACAAAGCCTGGATAAAAACCATCTTGTACAACTCCATCTTCTTCCCCATTGCCGACATCATTTCGTCCTTGACCCTCGGTTTCATCGTGCTTTACGGCGGATTCAAAATATTGGGAGGCGACAATTTCACGACCTTGGGAGATTTGTTTTCCTACACCATGTTCATCGGGATGTTGTTCAACCCGCTGCGCCAAATTGCGGATAAATTCAACGAGATGCAACTCGGGATGATTGCCGCCAACCGTGTTTTCGACATTCTCGACACCCAAGACCAAATTCAGGACACGGGAACCGTGGAAGCGCCAATTTTCAAGGGAAGCATCCAATTCAAGGATGTTCATTTTGGCTACATCGCCAATGAAGAAGTGATAAAAGGCATTGATTTGAACGTGAAAGCAGGCGAAACCATTGCCATCGTGGGTTCCACGGGTGCCGGAAAATCCACCATCATCAATTTGCTGAACCGATTTTACGAAATCAACAGCGGCACCATTTGCATTGACGACCACAATATCGAAAACTATACTTTGGGCTCGTTGCGCAAGCAAATTGCCGTGGTTTTGCAGGACGTTTTTCTTTTTGCCGACACCATTTTCAACAACATCACCCTGAACAATCCCGATATTTCGCGCGAACAGGTTTTGGCTGCGGCCAAAAAAATTGGCGTCCACAAATTCATCATGAGTTTGCCCGACAATTATGATTTCGACGTGAAGGAACGCGGCGTCATGCTTTCTTCGGGACAGCGTCAACTGATTGCCTTTCTGCGTGCCTACGTGAGCAATCCGAGCATCCTGATTTTGGACGAAGCCACCTCTTCGATAGACACCTATTCCGAAGAACTGATCCAAAAAGCGACCGAAACCATTACGAAAGGCAGAACTTCCATCGTGATTGCCCACCGATTGGCCACCGTGGTCAATGCCAACAAAATCGTGGTGATGGACAAAGGCTTGATTGTGGAACAAGGAACTCATCAAGAATTGGTGAACAAGGAAGGCGGTTATTATAAAAACTTGTACGATTCGCAGTTTACCGTCGAGTATTAGCAAGGAAATCATTGATTTTTAGTCACTACTAATCGGTTTTTGAATATGAATCACTAACAACTAAAGGTTAATGGACACAAAAATTAAATTATTAACAAATTTTAGGCAACAACGCATTAAACTTTTAAACCCTAAACTTCCCTGTAATGAAATAAATCCTTAATTTTGCGCACGAAATTATTTTTTGCAAAACACAACAAATGACACGAGCTTTTGCGACTGCATTTCACCATTAAAAACAAATAAAAAAAAATTGAAATGAAATACGATATTATAGTTTTAGGAAGTGGCCCAGGCGGATATGTAACAGCTATTAGAGCATCACAATTAGGCTTTAAAGTTGCCGTAATCGAAAAAGAAAGTCTTGGTGGAATCTGTTTGAACTGGGGTTGTATCCCAACCAAAGCATTGTTGAAATCGGCCCAGGTTTTTGATTACCTAAAACACGCTTCCGATTACGGATTGACTGTCTCTTCTTTCGACAAAGATTTCCCAGCCGTAATTCAACGTAGCCGTAATGTAGCTGCAGGAATGAGCAAAGGAGTTACTTTCTTGATGAAAAAAAACAAAATTGACGTTATCAATGGTTTTGGAAAAGTAAAACCGGGCAAAAAAGTGGAGGTTACCGACAAAGACGGAAAAGTTACCGACTATTCTGCAGACCACATCATCATTGCCACTGGAGCCCGTTCTCGCGAGTTGCCCAACTTGCCACAAGATGGTGTAAAAGTGATTGGTTACCGTCAAGCAATGTCCTTGCCTACCCAACCCAAAAAGATGATTGTGGTGGGTTCTGGAGCCATTGGAGTGGAATTTGCCCATTTCTATAACTCCATGGGGACCGAAGTGACCATCGTGGAATTCATGCCAAACGTGGTGCCTGTTGAAGACGAAGACATTTCAAAACAATTTGAAAAATCATTGAAAAAAGCAGGAATCACGGTTATGACCAATTCCTCTGTTGAAAAAATCGACACTAGCGGAAAAGGAGTTAAAGCTTTCGTGAAAACGGCCAAAGGAGAAGAAGTTTTGGAAGCCGACATCTTGTTGTCAGCCGTTGGAATCAAAACCAACATCGAAAACATCGGATTGGAAGAAGTGGGAATCGCCGTTGACCGTGACAAAATCTTGGTAAACGCTTACAACCAAACCAACATTCCTGGATATTATGCCATTGGAGACGTTACTCCAGGCCAAGCTTTGGCACACGTTGCTTCTGCCGAAGGAATCAACTGCGTGGAGAAAATTGCCGGCATGCACGTGGATCCTATCGATTACGGAAACGTTCCAGGTTGTACCTACGCCACACCAGAAATTGCTTCTGTAGGTTTGACCGAAAAAGCGGCCAAAGAAAAAGGATACGAATTGAAAATTGGAAAATTCCCGTTCTCGGCTTCCGGAAAAGCGCAAGCTTCCGGAAATTCCGATGGTTTCGTGAAAGTAATTTTCGATGCCAAATACGGCGAATGGTTGGGCTGCCACATGATTGGCGCCGGTGTTACCGATATGATTGCCGAAGCGGTCGTGGCTCGTAAACTGGAAACCACAGGTCACGAAATCCTGAAATCCATCCACCCTCACCCAACAATGAGCGAAGCGGTTATGGAAGCCGTTGCCGATGCTTATGGTGAA
>JAGNPF010000230.1 GCA_017989775.1 Flavobacterium sp. | reverse complement strand
ACAACTCGGAATTGGCTCGTGGCTTGATGGAATTTTGACACAAATCCATTTGCAAAAATTCGAAATGAGGTTCAAAAAGTTGCTCGTATTCCGATTGGCTTCCGCCAAAAGGTGGACCCGATTCAAATGTTTTATTGAACAATAATCCGACTAATTTTCCTTTATCGGACAACAATTCGTGCATTTTTCGAACATATTGTTCGCGCATTGTGGGAGGCAAGGCACAGAAAAAAGTCTGTTCAATTATCAATTCATAATCGGCTTGATGTTCGAAGAAATCGCCCAAAATAATTTGGATATTGGGATTGTTCTGGAATTTTTTTTGAAGGTTTTCTATTAATGTTGGAGCTATGTCAATTACCGTAATGTTGGTAAATCCTTCGTTCAGCAAATGCTCGGCTTCATAAGAATTGCCACAGCCAGGAATTAAAATTCTGGTATTTTTATTTTCTAAAGTCTTTGTGAATGCTTGTATTGCCGGGGAAATTTTGCCTAAATCCCAACCCGTGGCATTGGTTTTGTATTGAGTGTCCCAATACTCTTGGTCTAGACGTTTTTCATTGCCCATAATATTCCATTTTATAATCGCCGATGTGTTTTTCGTTTTCGAGAATCATCTTTTTATGCCTGAAATAATTGAAAATGCCAATACAGAAAATCACAAATGAACTTATAAATAAGAACCATTCGATAATAAAACCATTGTCAATTTTCAGCAAACTCTCCAAACTTAAACCCGCCACAAAAAAATACATGGATGTTCGCAAAAACGCCAAGAATGTCGATTGATTCGCCAAAATGGTTCTTTGCAAAGCCAATCGTTCTCTTAAAATAAGATCTTTGTTTATTTGTTTTTCAATCATTTATTTCTTTTTGCAAGTAGAAAACCCTAAAACGGTATATAAAGGGCAAAAACCAATAAAACTGGTAAGGAGAAACACAATTGCCAAAACTCCCAAAACCAGTGCTGCTGTACCTTCAATTGCTTTTGTGAAATACAAAACACCAATTACAATTGCAAAAATAATGCGAGAAATCCTGTCGGCTGAACCCATGTTTTTTTTTATGACATTTGATTTAATTGGTTAAATATTAAGATTTTTTGGGTGATTTTACAAACATATTAAACAGCAATCCACCCATTACAGCACCATACAAAGAACTGTTCAAGGGTTTTGAAGTGATGGAACAAGTTCCGGAGGCACAACCTATGTAATAATAGTACAGATAACCTGCAATTGCCCCAATGACGATTCCTATTCCGGTAATTATGATTGCTTTCTTGGTCATTTTAATTGCTTTTTGCCACTATGTTTTTAATAATTTCCTCTTTGGTCAAAACGCCGGATTGACGCCACAATTGTTTCCCTTTTTGGAACAAAATCATCGTGGGAACGCCGCGAACCTGGTATTTCGAAGCCAATTGCTGGTTTTTGTCCACGTCAATTTTTATGATGGTGATGCGCTCGCCCAAACTGTCTTTCACTTCTTTCAAAACGGGAGCCAGCATTTTGCAGGGGCCACACCAAGTGGCAAAAAAATCGATCAAGACCGGTTTTTCCGATTGAATGATATTTTCGAAACTAGTGCTCATTTTTTTGAATATTTATTGTTAGGAACTGCACAACCATTGGGGCCACAACCCAAATTAAAAATCGCTTGAAACAAAAAGAATCCGCCAAAAGCAATAAAAAACCACTCTCGGGTACTATAGGCTTGCGCAAACAAAAAAATCGCAAATCCCAATCGTGCCCATCGCATAAGATGCCAATTCTTGAAAAGTAATTGTTTCATATATGTAAATTTTTATTTTTCATTGGTCATATATGGTATCGCTTAATTTTGGAGTTTGTTTGCAACAAACACATATTTGGTGGCGATTTCATTTTATTAGAGTGAGTGAAAAATTCCGTGTGTTGTCTTGATTTCCGTTTTCTTGATGGCATTGAATCCTCCCGCCACATTGATCAGGTTGTGATATCCTCTCGCCTTCAAGATGGAAGCCGCAATCATCGAACGATAACCGCCTGCACAATGCAGATAAAATTCTTCTTCTTTTGGAAATTCGGCCAGATGGTCATTGATGTTGTCCAAAGGCGTTGAATGAACATCGACGACGTGTTCTTTTTCATACTCAAAGTCTTTTCTCACGTCAAAAATGCCCACTTTTTGCTTTTCTTGCTCGGCTTCGTCCAGAATTTCTTCCAAGGTCGTGGCCGAAACCGAATTCACGGTATCGTATTCCCGGCCGTCATTTTTCCAACTGTCGAATCCTCCGTCCAAATAGCCCAAGGTGTTGTCGTAACCCACCCTGGCCAAACGAATAATGCTTTCTTCTTCCCTGCCCAAGGGTGTTATCAGCAACAAGGGTTGCTTGATGTCGGGAATCAAGGCTCCGACCCAAGGGGCAAAATCACCGTCGATGCCTATAAAAATGGATCGGGGAACATGGCCTTTGGCAAAGTCGTCTTGATGGCGAACATCCAGGATAACAGTATCGATTTTGTTGGCCACCATTTCAAAAGTTTCCAAGTCATAAGCCACGGCATCCCTGACAATGTCTTCCACGTTTTCATAGCCTTCCCTGTTGAGTTGGGCATTCAACGGGAAATAAACCGGCGGTGGCAACAAGCCATCGGTAACTTCCTGGATGAATTCGTCCTTAGTCATGTCGGCACGAAGCGCATAGTTGACCTGTTTTTGTTCGCCGATGGTTCCCACGGTTTCGGTGCTCAAATTTTTTCCGCAAGCACTTCCAGCGCCGTGGGCTGGATAGACAATCACGTCGTCTGCCAAGGTCATTATCTTGTTTCGCAAACTGTCGTATAAAATTCCGGCCAATTGCTCCTTGGTCATGTTGGCGAATTTCTGGGCCAAATCAGGACGACCTACATCGCCCAAAAACAAGGTATCTCCACTGAAAAGCGCATAATCCTTGCCGTCTTTGTCCTTCAAAAGATAGCAAGAGCTTTCCAGGGTATGTCCCGGAGTGTGCAAAACGGTTATCGTAATTTCGCCCAATTGAAAAACCTCGCCGTCTTTGGCAACGTAGGACTTGAATTTTGTTTCTGCCGTTGGACCAAAAATGATGGGAGCACCCGTTTTTTCGGCCAAGGTAACATGTCCACTCACGAAATCGGCGTGGAAATGCGTTTCAAAAATATATTTGATTTTGGCCTTGTTTTTATTGGCTTTATCTATATAAGGCTGCACTTCGCGCAAAGGGTCGATAATGGCCACTTCGCCATTACTTTCTATATAATATGCACCTTGCGCCAAACAACCCGTATAAATTTGTTTTATTTTCATTGTCCAAAGTGTATTTATACCGTAAAATTATCTATTTTTTTGATTGAAATTCCCATCGCCTGCAACTTTTATCAAATTATTATGAGTAGAAAAGTTCCCTCAGGATTATGTAAATTCCCATTGCCAACACAAACCAGCCAAAACCGGTTTTGAGTTTTTCTTCTTTTATCTTTTTCGAGATGAAATTACCGATAAAAATTCCAATAATCGAGGCCAATGTAAAAAACAGCAACAACTTCCAGTCAATGGGCTGATTCCCCATAAGATCTCCCGTAAAGCCTATCAATGATTGGGACGAAACGATGAAAAGTGAGGTTCCGACAGCCATTTTCATGGGGGTTTTGGCAAACAACAACAAGGTCGGAACAATCAGGAACCCGCCTCCTGCCCCGACAAATCCAGAAAGCAAGCCGATCAGGATTCCCAATGGGGTTATCTTGGCATGATTGAGTTTTTCGTTCTCCAAAACCGCTTTTTCCTTGAACGGTTGTATCATCCTGACCGAGGTAAAAATCATCACGACGGCAAAAACCAACATGATCAGGATGGATTTGCTTAACGTAAAATAGTCGGTCGAAAAAACAATTTCCGGAATCTGGGGAACAATCATTTTTCGGGTAATGAAAACCGAAATCACGGCCGGGATGCCCAACAGAAATAC
>JAGNPF010000229.1 GCA_017989775.1 Flavobacterium sp. | reverse complement strand
AGATAAACCGCATTATTCAACAAAATAATGCGGCATCAAAAAAGACATTAAAATGGATTAATCAAACAATTCATTTAACCAATGTTTTTTCTTGTGTTCCTTATAATAGCCTTGCTGTGGCTGACCATCAAAAACTTGTCTGTTGAATTGAGGATTGCTTTGCGATTCAATTCCCGACCTTTCTATTATTTTATCAAGCTCTCCTCGATCTAGCCATATCCCACGGCATTGCGGACAATAATCAATCTCTATTCCTTGTCTATCAGACATAACAAGCGGAACTTTACAACTTGGACAATTCATACTATTCAATTTTAGTTATTTATTAAATCTTTATTTTTTGGAAAAGCAACAGAAAGCAAAACAGAAACCAGCAATATACCGGATATTACCATTAAAGAGTAGATAATTGGTATTTTATAGAAACCGACAATTGTCATTTTTACTCCAACAAAAACCAATATTACCGATAAACCATATTTCAAATAGTGGAAATATTTGGTAATGCCAGCCAAAGCAAAATACAACGCTCTTAAACCCAATATTGCAAAAACATTTGAGGTAAAAATGATAAACGTATCATTTGTAATGGCAAGTACCGCAGGTATCGAATCGACCGCAAAAATCAAATCGGTAAATTCTACAATAAGAAGAACAATAAATAATGGTGTGGCAAATCTTTGACCATTTAATTTCACAAAGAATTTACCTCCATGTATTTCTTGTGTAACGGGAAAGAATTTCTTGAACAACCTTACCAATGGATTTTTATCCGGATCAATCTCTTTTTCTTCATGAAAAATCATTTTAATACCCGTGTAAATGAGTATCGCCCCGAAAACGTATATAATCCAATGAAACTTATTAATGAGAGCCACACCTGCAAAAATAAAAATGGCGCGCATAACCAAAGCCCCCAAAATCCCCCAAAACAGTATTTTGTGCTGGTGCTTTCTATCTACATTAAAATAGGTAAAAAGCATAATAAAGACAAACAAATTATCAATACTCAATGATTTTTCAATCACATAAGCGGTCAAAAACTCAATTGCTTTTTCTTTGCCCATGAAAACATAAACACCATAATTAAAAATTAAGGCAAGGGATATCCATACAGCACTCCAAATAAGGGCTTCCTTAATTTTTACTTCGTGAGATTTCCGATGAAAAACACCTAAATCCAATGCCAACATCGCCAGGACAAACCCTAAAAAACAAATCCATACAAAACTATCTATTATCATTTATTTTTAAATTACGTATTTAATTAAAACAAAACTATCAACCCATAAAACACAAACCTCCTCATCCCCACTTTCAACATTTAACACAATCTATTCAGTGCCATTCCACAGTTTATTTAAAAAACCAATCACCTTGTCAAACACTCCTGAAAGCCCATTTTGAGCAACAGTGTCGGCCATCGATGAAAACAAAGAAAAGAAAATGGCAATTATCCCAATTACGAGAGCTAGGACGAGAATCAAAACAACAAGGAGAACGATCTTGAGTTTCCTGTTGTTTCTTATACTATTGATAAATGCAATGGCGTTAAAACTTCCGTGACCGCTAGAATAGGTCTGGCTTTTATAACCATCATTTCGATAATAGTTGTGCAACGCCTGCTTTTTATGAGGCTTGCCTTTTTTTTTCAAAAAATCTTCAAAATCCATATCAATGTATTTTTAGTTAATAAACCTGATTTTTAAAGCATTACTTGCAATAGGACAGTAATGCCGTTGGAGTGGATGAACCGTTTTCAAACACTAAACAAAAAATTATCAGAATATTAACCAAGCTTTGGCGGTTGCCAAACGGGGTAAAATGGTTGAGATAATCTACCGGTATAATAAAAATGGTTGTGTTGGGTATACTTTTCAACCATCAAGAAAATTTCCAATCCGTAAATAAATTGGTAATCTTCGCTTATGTCCAAATCAAAGTCAACAAAATCAGGAGATGAACTATTTTCAGAGCTTAACTCCACTAATGGAGAAGTATGACTTTGTTCAAAAGAAATATTATAACACAATAGCATGCCCACTAGGAGCAAAATACTATTGACTATATTTTTTTGACAAAGGTTCATACCGCAAAAATAATTAAAAACTAATGTGTATGTATTTTGAGATAAATATTTTAGATTAATTTAACATCAATACCCCTTTAGCCAAAGAAAATGGGGACAGTCTAAAGGAAGTAGTCGTGCTAATAAGATAAAAAACAGCCTACCCAAAAACAAAAATACTCCGCAAAGCCTCCGACTGTGAGGATGCGTTTGTCAGTCGGTGACTGACATAAAAATTAACCCAAAACAAGGTCGGTTGGAAACCGAAAATCAGTGCCTCAAAGCTGGAATTTTTGCCTTATATCAAATTAATTCTCTCATCCAAACATCACAATCCAACCATCAACCACGAAAAAAATCTTACCTATTATCAATTTATATTTATTGTTTATCAATAAATATTTATTATATTTGGCCGTATTTTTAAAATCAAAAAAAGATGAAAGCAAAAAACAACTTCGTATTTATTGTCCTAAATATTGTGGCTTGGATCATTTTTGTAGGCTTGAGCATTGAAGCCGGAGGGTTGATCGTTAATTTTATATTCAGTGTTTTCAAACCTGAAATGGTTCCTAACTTATACCAAAAAATGGATTTAAGCGAATTGTACAATCGCAGTCAATGGGCTTTTTACGGCATGTATAGTTTTGTTTTGGTCATTTCGATCTTGAAATCCATATTATTTTATGTTGTAATTATGCTTTTATTAAAACTCGATTTGGAAAAACCATTCAATAGTTATGTTTCAAAACAAATTACCCAAATGAGTTATTTCACTTTTTCCATTGGACTTTTGAGCTATATAGCGAGAGAAAGCGCTAAAAATTTGCAACATCGTGGCTACGAAATTGACCAACTAAACCAGTTTTGGGTTGACAGCCAAGCCTTTATTTTGATGGCAGCCGTGATTTATGTCATTGCGGCAATTTTCAAAAAAGGAATTGAAATTCAATCGGAAAACGAATTAACAATCTAAATATGGCCATAATAGTAAACCTGGATGTAATGATGGCGAAACGCAAAATTTCGCTGAACGAACTTTCGGCAAAGGTGGATTTGACATTGTCCAATCTTTCCATTCTCAAAACAGGAAAGGCAAAAGCCATTCGATTCAGCACCTTGGAATCCATTTGCAAAGCCCTGGATTGCCAACCGGGAGACATTTTGGAATTCAACAACGAGGATGAATAAAAAAATGCCCCGTAAAGCCTTCCAACTTTGTTTTTCTATGTAATTCCAACTTTAATACTTAATTTTAGCCTTCAAAAAACATAAAAAATCAATATCCAAATGGCTACATTTAGCAAACAACTGTCTTTTCGTTGGTCGGATTTAGACCCTAATTTTCATTTGCGACACAGCGTATATTATGATTTTGGCGCACAACATCGTGTTGAAATCCTAGAACAACTGGGATTAACTTTGAGAGTGATGCAAAAGGAGCATATTGGCCCCATATTGTTTCGGGAAGAATGTGTTTTCAGGAAAGAAATCCACCTCGCAGATGTGATCACGATGCAAACCAAAATGGCAAAAATGAATGAAGACGCTTCCCGTTGGTCCATCGTTCACGAATTGTACAGGGACGAGGTTTTGTGCGCCGTCATCACGGTAGATGGTGCCTGGATGGATACCAAACTCCGCAAACTGGCCTCTCCCACTCCCCAAATTGTGGTGGAAGCACTGAATGTTTTCCCGAAAACAACTACTTTTACGGCTTTATAATCATTAAAATCTATCGCATTATGTTCACGATTGCCCAAATAAAAGAAGCCCATTCCAAAGTGAAATCCGGAGCCGATTTTCCTGCCTACATCCAAGATTTAATTGCATTGGGCGTTCAAGGCTACGACTTCTTTGTCAACGATGGCCACGAAGAATATTTTGGTGCCGACAACCATCGAGT
>JAGNPF010000228.1 GCA_017989775.1 Flavobacterium sp. | reverse complement strand
TAGTAAGGGTCGGGGACATCCACGTTTTCGTCGGGAAACAATTCGTTCAAAATAAGCTGGACCTTGTTTCTTTGTTCAGGGGTTTTGGCCAGATGCATGACATCATTGTAATTGGAATTGTCCATGACATAGATGTAGTCAAAAGTTTCGAAATCGCGTATGGCGAATTGTCTCCCTTTTTGGTGTGATATATCTATCTTGTTTTTTTTGGCGGTAACAATCGAGCGTTCGTCCGGCTTTCGGCCAATGTGCCAAGAACCGGTTCCTGCAGAATCTACCGTGAATTTGTTTTTTGGGAGTTTGGATGCCAATATTCCTTCGGCTAATGGAGAACGGCAAATATTGCCTAAACAAACCATTAAAATCTTTACGGACATGGCGTTTACAACGTTAGTTTTTTATTGATGTCTTCGACAAATTTTTTGAATTGTTTGTCTGTGGCAACCAGATTGTCAACGGTTTTACACGCATGTAATACCGTGGCGTGATCGCGGTCTCCTATTTGGGAACCGATGTTTGCCAATGAAGCTTTGGTGAATTTCTTGGCAAAAAACATCGCCAATTGGCGAGCCTGGACAATATGTCTTTTTCTGGTTTTGGATTGAAGTGTTTCAACATCCAATTGAAAATAATCGGAAACAATTTTTTGGATGTAATCGATGGAAATTTCCCGTTTTACATTTTTGACGAATTTCTCGACGACACTTTTCGCCAATTCTATTGTTACTTCTTTTTTGTTGAATGAAGATTGCGCAATCAAGGAAATAATGGCGCCTTCCAGTTCTCTTACGTTCGATTTGATGTTTCGGGCCACGTATTCGATGATGTCTTCGGGAATTTCGACTCCGTCACGATACAAAATGTTTTTCAAGATTGAAATTCGGGTTTCATAATCCGGTTGGTGCAATTCTGCCGACAATCCCCATTTAAAACGAGACAACAAACGTTGTTCGATGTCCTGCATATCAACCGGTGCCTTGTCCGAAGTCAGGATTACCTGTTTACCGTTTTGGTGCAAGTAGTTGAATATGTGGAAAAACACGTCTTGTGTTCCTGATTTTCCAGACAAGAATTGAACGTCGTCTATGATTAAAACATCGATCAATTGGTAGAAATGGATAAAATCATTCCTGTTGTTCTTCTTGACCGAGTCGATATATTGTTGGGTAAATATTTCTGCTGAAATATATAAAACCGTTTTTTCTGGATATTTGTCCTTGATTTCGACACCGATGGCGTGGGCTAAATGCGTTTTTCCCAAACCAACACCTCCAAAAATCAATAGCGGATTAAACGAAGTTCCTCCGGGTTTGTTGGCTACGGCCATACCTGCCGAACGAGCCAATCTATTGGAATCTCCTTCCAGGAAATTGTCGAAACTGTAATTTGGGTTCAACTGCGATTCGATTTTCAAATTTCGAATACCGGGAATCACAAACGGATTTCTCAGTTCGGGATTGAGGTTTTTGTAGGGAGCGTCAACATCTTGTGCTTTCATTGGCGCACGATTGGCACTAGGCAACTGTTCCGTAAATGGTTGTTTGTTGCCATAAGTGTTCTCCATTTTAATTTTATAGAGTAACTTTGCGTTTTTCCCGAGTTCTTTGGTTAGCGCTACCTTCAACAATTTAACGTAGTGCTCTTCCAGCCATTCGTAGAAGAATTTGCTGGGAACTTGAATATAAAGTGCATTATCGGTAAGTTCAACTGATTTGATTGGTTCAAACCAAGTTTTGTAGGCTTGATCTTGAATGTTGTCTTTTATAAAAGACAGACAGTTTTCCCATACTGATTGTGCAGTCTTGTTCATATTTTTGGTTAAATTACTTTTTTGGTTCTTGATTAATTGGGTAAAAAAGGCTTAGATTTTTACCGCTTTTTCGGGGTAACAAATATGTGAATAAAATTCGCTAAAAAAAAATATTTAGCATGTAGTTTTTTTAAAATATTATTGTATGAGGTTCAAAAAAAATAACAAATAAAACATGAATTATCACCAAATCGAAATCCGTGTCCGCTATTCAGAAACCGACCAAATGAGGGTTGTTTATCACGGTAATTATGCCCAATATTTTGAAGTGGGAAGAGTCGAATGGCTCAGAAACAAAGGGGTTTCATATAAATGGATGGAAGAAAACGGAATTATGCTTCCGGTAGTTTCCTTGACCATGAATTACAAGAAACCAGCTCGTTATGACGAACTTTTGACTTTGAAAACCAGCCTGAAAAACCAGGCGTCCGTCAAGATTGAATTTGACTATGAACTTTATAATGAAAAGGAAGAGTTATTAACAACAGGCAACTCGGTTTTGGTTTTTGTGGACATGAAAACTGGAAGACCAATTGCTCCTCCTTTATATATTTTGGAACTTTTGAACAGAATGGAATAGAGCTGTCCATTATTTGCGAAATAACGAAAAATCGGAGTCCTTTTTGAGATTCTGTCAGAGTGGTTTTATCTCGATTTCAAAGATCGAATTAAAGATGTCGAATATCATTTCGGCATTTTTTTTTCGGGTCACGATTTCGATTTCACAACTCATTTCCATTTTTTGGTTCACGATTTCTACATTTTTTTCCTTGATTACCCGCATCACCTTGTTGATGTTTTTGTAATCGAATGAAACCAAGTAGTGGATGTCGATTGTTTTTTCGATGATTTCCGAACTTTCGAGCGTCATTTGGGCAGCCGTTTTATAAGCGGTAATCAATCCGCCAACGCCTAATTTGATGCCGCCAAAAATCCGAACCACCACAACCAATATGTTGGTCAGACTAAACGACTGGATTTGGCCATAGATGGGGGCTCCGGCACTGTTGCTTGGTTCACCGTCGTCATTTGTCCTGTAAATTATTTTTTCAGCCCCAATTTGATACGCATAACAGTAGTGAACCGCGTGGGGATGTTGTTTTCGCAAGCTTTCGATAATGGGTTTTACTGCTGATTCGGATTCTATCGGGAAGGCATAGCCAAAGAATTTGCTGCTTTTTTCTTTTAATAAAATTTCTGACGAAGGAAAAGCAATGGTTTTATAGGTGTCTTTCATGTTCAATGGCAAAAAAATCAATTTCAATGTCAATTTCAATGACAATCAGAAAAAATGCTGTGACAATTATGATATTTGGAAAGGGGAGTTCTTGTTCTATTTTTTTCTTTTTTTATTGCTGTTTCTTAAAGCGGCAGTTCTTTTTTGGTGAACAAATCAACGACATCTTCCTGTCCTACCTGCAAATTCCATACGTGAAGCCCCAATGCTAGCGCTGCATCGGTGTTTTCTTTTTTGTCGTCCACGAACAAAGTATGTTTTGCAGCTAATTCGTGGTTGTTCATCAGGAAATTGTAAATTTCGGCATCGGGTTTTCTCATTCCCATTTCAAAGGAAAAGTAAACTTTTTCAAAACATTGGTAAAAATCACTGTAAAAGGATACGCCATTTTCTTTTTCGAAAGTGTCGATATGGATCGAATCGGTGTTGCTCAATAGGAAGAGTCGGTATTTTTTCGAAAGTTTTTGTAGAAATTCCAATCGATGCAAAGGAAAATCCAAAAGAACGGCATTCCAGGCGACCAAAATTTCGTCGATGGAAGCATTGGGCATCTGTTTTTGAAAGCCTAAAAGGAAATCTTCCCTGGAGATTTGGCCTTTTTCAAATAATATGTTGAGTTGGTTCAGGTCCTCGTTCCATTCCTTCAAACCTAATTTTTTGAGGGAATCAACTGTGGCTTGTTTGTCCAAATTGATAAAAATGTCTCCAAAATCAAATATGATGGTGTTAATCATGGTTTCTAGATGTTATGAGTGTGTCGTTGCCAACAGCTTGTTTGGTGCTGTTTTTTAAAGCTATAATTGGAGCCTTGATTCCGTTGTCAAAAGAATTGGTTCCAATGAATAGTCGTGCTTCGTCCCAAAGGTTTTCGTCGATGAAAGTCTGCAATGTTTGTCTGCCACCTTCAATGATTACCGATTGAATTTGGTGT
>JAGNPF010000227.1 GCA_017989775.1 Flavobacterium sp. | reverse complement strand
GAATTAATCAAGACTAATGTTCTCTACTCCAATTTGTCACGCAGGAAGCGTCTCAGCAAACAAGAGCAACTCAATCTAGATGCTTCCAGCGTGACAAATAGCAAGAATTAAATCATACAATAAATGGTTTTTGTTTTTAAGTGCATTTTTTGCCTTTAGAAATCTAAAACCGCCTCCCTTTCCATTCGTATTTTCCAAACAACGAATACAAAGCCACGCTTACGCTAAAAAATGGATAAAGCAGGCTGCTCATTAAGAAAAACCGGGTTTTGTTTTTCAAGAATCCGTTCGTTTTGTTGATCAAAACAAAGTCAACCGAAAATTTTAAAAGGAACAACAAAACGATATTTAACAAAGGGGTTAAACCCACAACCCACAACCCACAACCCGCAACCCAAGATAAATTCCCTCCAAAAACCACCAATCCCAAACCAATCCCAAATCTGCTTTGATAAGAACTTGTTTTCGAAGCCCAACGCACTCTTTGATGAAACAAGGATTTCCAATCGTCCAAAGGTTTTGTGAAGACGATGTGGTTTCGAGATTTCAAATAATGAACTTTTTCTGGGAATCGAGCCATTGCTTTTTGCAGCAAAAAAACATCGTCGCCGCTGGCAATTCCGTCATTTCCGTCGAAACCATTTAGTTTTTGAAAAAATGATTTAGTGTAGGCAAAATTGGCGCCATTGCACATAAAACCTTTTTTCAACCCAAAGCTTCCAATCGTTGCGCCTTGCAAACTCGCCAAATCCAATTGCTGGAAATGATGCAAAAAAGAATTTTTGCAGTGATAACTTACTGCTCCGGCAATCATCGAAACGTTGTGCAACTGAATGTAATTGTCCAAGGCCGACAGCCAGTTTTCATTGACCGTGCAATCCGCATCGGTCGTGATAATCCAATCGTTTTTTACGACTTGCATTGCTGTTGAAATGGCGTCTTTTTTCGGCGAATTCGAAACACGAATATTGTCAATTATTGAAATTTGGAATTTGGAATCTGGAATTTGGAATTTGAAATTAGAATCGTCATCAACCAGAATCACTTCGAAAAAATCGGCAGGATAATTCAATTTTGAAAAACTGTCCAGAAGTTTGGGCAGGTTTTCGGCTTCATTTCGAAAAGGAACGATAATCGAGAATTTGGTTTTTGGTTTCAAGCCTAGATAATCAAAGGAATTGACTTTGGTAAAACCATAAATCAAGGCAATTATCGACAAGCAATAAATAAGCAGGATTGTATATAAAACAATGGTAAACATCGTTTAATTAAGTTTCGTCTCCCTCTCCCTTGGAGAGGGTCGGGGAGAGGATTTTGAAATTCATCACATAATAACTACCAATGACCACGGGCAAAACCACGTTCAAAAACCACATCAGCGTGCTGATAAAAACCACAATCCATTCGTTGACGCCCAGAATTCCAAAGAAATAAACGGCAACACTTCCTTTGACGGCAAAGTCCAAAAACTGGAAAGTAGGCAAGGAGGAAGCCAAAAAGTAAACGCTGGCAATAGTGGCCATCAAGGTAAAATAAGGTAAATCGACATCAAAAGCCAAGAACAAAAAATAATATTGGTGCGAAAAAACCAAGTAGCGGCAAATGGCCAAGAAAATATTTTTCTGGTGAATGGATTTCGGGATTTCATTGATTTTGTGAATCAGCTTTTCGATGGAATAACCTTTGATGTTTATTTTCTTCGAAAAAAATAAAATTCCAAACATCAAAAAACAAATTCCAAACAGGATTAGAACCGTTTTTTCGGTAATTACATTGTAATTGGCGTTGAAATACAGCAAGCCAAATATCCCAAAAACAATTGATAAAATCATCTGGATTCCGTTGCAAATCAAGTTCAGGAAGATGATTTTTTTGGCTTTCGATTTTTCGAAAAACAAGGCTTTCCCGGCATATTCGCCAACACCGTTTGGAGTGAACAATCCTGCCGTCAATGCGCCAAGCACTTGTTTGGTTGCTTCCGCCAAAGAAATTTTATTGAGATGCAAAACCAGGTTCTGCCATTTCAAAATTTCGAAAAAACGATTCAAGACACTGAGCAACAAAATGAAGAAAATGCCGCCAAGAGAATAATTTTTCTGGAACAAAACGAGGAATTTTTGCCAATCGAGTTTGTCGTTATTGGCTAGCTGATTGTAAATAAAATAAAACGCACCACCAACAATCAAGAGTTTGATTGTAAAAAAGAGAAACGGCTTCGTTTTGGGAGAAATGGATATCATAGTGGCAAAATAACAAATTAAATCTGTTATAATACGTGGAATCTGTTTCGATTTTTGATGCACGTTTCCAAAAAAGAACAGCCCGAAACGGTTAGGCTTCGGGCTGTTTTTTGTATTGTTCGGGATTTTGCTACAATCCGTGTTTTGTTTTCCAATTGGTGTATTCGGAGCCGATCAATCCGGAAGGCCAAGTGCCATACCAGGAATATCCCGTTCTTCTTTCGATTTCAATTTCGGCCAAAGTGGCTTTTTTGATGCCATCTCTACTGCAGAAAAATGGCAACCCCGTATTCAAATCATAAAATCTGGCCCACAAAATACTGCCGGGTGAAGATACGACAATTACGTCGGTAGGATTGCTTGTGGTTTGCGTCTTGATATCGTAAAGTTTGGCACTATTGAACCAATCCACGGCATCTTTTACGGCTTGTTTTATCTCGGCCGAAGGTTGTTCCACCAGCATCAAGGTTCTGGTAATTCCCACGGATTCGGAACCGCTTATGGATGGTAATTCATACGATCTGGCCAATGCTGGCAACAAGCTCACTTCGTCGTGTTGTGCACACCAAGCGGTTTTTTTGCCCGTTGGCGAAGTGATTTGAGTTTTCAAAATCACGTCAATTCCTTTGTTGAAAGCATTGACAGCCAAAGTTTTGTATTTGGAACTAATGACTTCGGTGTCTTTTTGGCTTTTCGAAATATCCCACATCAAGTTCATCACGTTGACCATGGCGTTGTCATTGAAGGTAATTTGATGTCTGTATCCGCTTTTGTCCGGATAATATTGTGGCCAACCGCCATTGGCATATTGGGCCGTCAACAGAAAATCAATTCCTTTTTCGGCCGCCACCAAATAATTGGAGTTTTTGGTCGATTTATAGGCGGCAAGCAAATATCTTAATTCTCCAACGGTATGATTGTTGTCAATGGTTGTGTCGGTGTTGTTCTTGGTATTGTTGGCGGTAGTGATTTCCGTGCTTGTTTGGGCGCGATCGTATCCCGAGAAATCATTGTAGGGTTCTTTCGGCCATCCGCCATTGTTTCTTTGCCATAGCAACATATTTTCTGCTTTTAAAATGGTGGTGAAAGCTATACCGGAAATGGTTAGGGTGAGTTGTCCCACTTTTCCACTGCCGTCATTTGCCGTGGCATAAATGATAATCGTACCGTTCGATTTTGGTGTCAAAAGTCCGGTTGTCGAAACAGTGGCAATGCCCGACGATGTGGACCAAGTAACCGCTTTGTTGGTTGCATTGGCGGGTTGTACATCCAATGTAAGTTGTTGGGTCTGTCCATCGGTACTGTTGGTTCCCCCGATGGTTACACTTGTGGCAAGTACCACTGGGCCGGTTACTCCCGTAATGGTGATGGTGGCTTGTTTTGAAATTCCTGAGCCGTCTTTTGCCGTGGCGGTCACGGTAACGCTTCCATTTTTTAAGGGTGTTAGCATTCCTGTCTGAGTAATTGCGGCAATTGTTGGATCTGATATTGTCCAAGTCACGGTTTTGTCTGTGGCATCATTGGGAAGGACACTGACCGACAATTGCTTGCCAAGTCCATCGGTAATGGCGGCTGAATTGTTGATTGCAATGGATTTTACCAGAATATCCGACGGCAAATCTTTGTCGGAACTGCAGGCTGCAATAAAAAGAATGCCAACAAAAAGGGCTAATTTTTTAATAAGATTCATAAAATTGTGGTTAATTGTTGTTAGTTAATTGATTACAAACGGTAATTGCAAAAA
>JAGNPF010000226.1 GCA_017989775.1 Flavobacterium sp. | reverse complement strand
GATTCAAGGTCTTGTCCCAAAATATTGAAGACAAGGAATTGGCCGAGTTTTACAGAAAATTAATGATAAGCGAAGCGGGACATTACACTACTTTTTTAACTTTCGCCAGAAAATATTCCGAGAAAGTGGATGTTGACAAACGCTGGGCAGAATGGCTGGAATTCGAAGGGGAACTGATTACCAATTACGGAAAAAGCGAAACGGTACACGGATAAAATATTTAATACTTTAGTTTCATTAAAATTTTACCAATCGGATTAAATATGGATGCGATAAAGATAAAATCAATTTTGGTTAAAACAGCGAAATATATTGGGATAACCATTACGGGAATTCTTGCGCTGATGTTTGTCACGCCATACATTTTCTCAGACAAAATCAAGGAAGAAATCAAAAAAACGGCCAACAAAAAACTGGCTGGAGAAATGAATTATTCGGATGTGAATGTTTCTTTTTTCAAGCATTTCCCTTCCTTGACCTTGACTTTGAATGATTTTAAACTCAACGGTTCGGCTCCTTTTCAAAAAGAAAGATTAATCAATGCCAAAGAAGTCTCTTTTGGAATCAACGTTTCGAGTCTTATTTTTGGGAAATCCATAAAAATTGACGAAATCTACCTGTCCAATTCCACCATAAACATCAAAGTCAACAAAGAAGGATTGGCCAATTACAACGTTTATATTGCAGAGAAAGAAGTTGAAAAAACAGATGAAGAATCAGCGGCCATAAAACTTGATCGAATCGAAATCATTAATAGTCAAATGACTTATGATGACAAAACGACCCAAGTTCATTTCGATGCTTTTGGTTTTAACTATCTTGGAAAAGGAGATTTAAGTCAAGATATTTTCGATTTATACTCGAAAGCAAAAATCGACAAACTCAATGTGCTCTACGAAAATGAACATTATTTAATGAACAAAAAAGTAGATGCCGATTTAATTACCAAAATAAATGTCAACTCACTTTCTTTTGTTTTCGAGCAAAACGATTTGATGATTAACCAGCTTCCCGTGGATTTCAAGGGAAAATTCGACTTCTTGAAAGACGGTTACAATATGGATTTTGTCATAAAATCGACCGACAGCAACCTCAAAGATTTGTTCACTGCTTTCCCTCCAAAGTACATTACTTGGCTTGGCAAAACAGAAATCAAGGGAAAAACCGATTTACTTCTTACCCTAAAAGGGAAATATATCGAGTCAGAAAAAATGGCTCCAAACTTGAACCTGGATTTCAAGATAAGAGACGGATTTATAAATTATGACAAAAGTGCCTTCCCCGTTTCGAACCTGAATCTGGATTTGTCCACCAGCTTGCCTTCGTTAAATCCAGAACTTTTAATTATCAATACCAAAAACATCTCTTTAAACATTAATCAAGATTATTTGAAGGCGAAATTGTTCGCTAAAGGAATGAATACTCCTGAAATTGATGCAGTATTCCATTCCAAAATAGATTTGGAGAAACTAAACGAGGCGTTGGGAATTCCGGATTTTGAATTAAAAGGAATGCTGGTTGCCCAGGGAAATGCCAAAGGAAAATACGACCCAAAGAACAAGGTTTTCCCGATTACCAATGCCAACGTCAACCTGAAAAGCGGCTATATCAAGACGAAATATTATCCAAACCCGATTACCAACATCAACATCCTGACCACGATAAAAAACCAGAAAGGAACATTTGGCGATTTAAAAGTAACCCTAAAACCTGCAGAATTTACTTTCGAAGGCAAACCGGTTTTTGTCGAAGCCCAATTGGAAAATTTTGACGACCTTGCTTATGACATCAAGGCAAAAGGAACGCTTGACATCAGTAAAATTTATAAAGTTTTTTCGCAAAAAGGACTCGACGTGGATGGTTCCGTCAAAGCCGATTTGGCCTTGAAAGGCAAACAAAGCGATGCCGAAAAAGGAAATTACAGCAAACTAAACAACAAAGGAACATTAGAACTCAGAAACATTCTGATAACAACGGAATACCTTCCTAAAAAATTCCTCATCAAGGAAGGGATTTTCAAAATCAACCAAGACAAAATATCTTTCAAGAATTTCTTGGCGGCTTACGGACAATCTGATTTTAGATTGAATGGTTATTTGCAAAACGTGTTCAATTTTGTCACGACAAAAACAGGCGTTTTACGAGGTGCTTTTACGCTAAATTCAACTTATGTCAATGCCGACGAGTTCATGTCTAAAACGACGATTAACACAACGACAAACACACCCAATACGGAAGTAAAACCAACCACTGTGGAAGAAACCGGCGTGATTGTAATTCCAGCCAATTTGGATTTGAAATTTCAAGCCAATGCCCAGAAAGTTGACTTTAATGAACTCAAATTAAAAGAGGCCAAAGGGACAATGAACATGAAAAAAGGCGTTTTGACGATGCAAAACACGGGTTTCAACTTGATAGGTTGCACCGTGGACATGAACGCAAAATACCAGGCAACAACACCCAAAAATGCAATTTTTGAATACAACATCAAAGCCAGTGATTTTGACATCAAAAGAGCTTATAATGAAATAAAAATCTTCCGTGAAATGGCCAGTGCCGCCGAAAAGGCGCAAGGAACCATTTCTTTGGAATACAAACTCAAAGGCCGATTGAATGCCAATATGGAACCCGTTTATCCATCATTAGTCGGAAATGGCGTCGTCTCCGTAAAAGACGTCAAAATGCACGGGATGAAAATGTTTGGTGCTGTAGCCAAAAAAACAGACAAAGGCGAAATGAAAAATCCGGAATTATCCAAAGTAGAAATTAAAAGTTCCATCAAAAACAACATCATCACTTTGGAGAGATTCAAATTTAAATTTGCCGGATTTAGACCAAGAATAGAAGGAACGACAAGTTTGGACGGAAAGTTGAACATCAAAATGAGATTGGGATTGCCTCCATTGGGAATACTTGGAATTCCAATGACCATTACAGGAAACAAAGATAATCCGAAAGTAAAAATAGGTCGTCAATCGGAAGATTTGGAAGAAACAAAAGACACCATTGAATAATTATGGTATCAATTTTTTCCAAGATTTTGAAAAAACGGGAAGTTGATAGCCCAACATGAAAATCCAACCTATCAAACAAGCCAAAGCAAATCCTTTGACTCCAAAGTAAGCGGCAATCGAATAAGCTGCAATCACTCTAACAACAATTTGTACAAAAGTGGCATTTAAAGTGATTTTCATTTCACCCAATCCACGGAAATACCCTTGAATTATATTGGTTATTCCCGGCAACAAGTAAAGAAAAGCCATCAGTTGCAAATATTCCGTTCCAGCTTCAACCACTTGTGATTCACCTATCCCTCTTCCCATAAACAAAATCATCAATTCTTTGGCAAAAACAAATATGACACCTGTCATGATCAAGCTATAAGTCACTTCTAACTTGACACCTACCAAAAAACCTTTTCGGATACGTTCAAATTCTCCTTTTCCTTTGTTTTGCGCTAAAAAACCAGTTATCCCGTGACCAATGTTTTGTTGTATGACCATGACCAAATCATCAATTCTAGTAACGGCATTAAATGCAGCGATGGCAAAAACACCTAGCGGATTTACTGCTCCCTGAACAAGAAACTTGCCCAAATGCAACGTAATTTGTTGCATGGCGGCAACAGAACTGTAACCCAGAATTACACGAAGCATCTCTTTATCAAAAACAAACTCACTAGGTTTAAATCGCAAAAAGGGAACTTTAACACGTACATAAAATACACAAAAAACAGCAGCAGTTGCCTCGGCAATGACGGTCGCCAATGCTGCTCCATTTATTCCTTGTTTCCAAACAGCAACGAAAAGTAAATCAAGAACAACATTTAAAACCGCCGATGCCCCCAAAAAATAAAGAGAAACTTTAGAATTTCCCATACTCCGAAGGGTTGAAGCATATATATTATAAATGAACGTAAAAATGAGTCCAACGAAAATTATTTGCAAGTAAGAAGTGGCATCATCTATAATTTCAGGTGGTGTACCCATCAAACCAAGA
>JAGNPF010000012.1:7207-12205 GCA_017989775.1 Flavobacterium sp. | reverse complement strand
TTTCAAAATATGGAAACCTGCTGCTTTTTATATCTTTCGCCCATAATTTATTCAAAAAAATGGATTTCAATTCTACCAACAAAACCATCTTGATTGCCCCCTTGAATTGGGGTTTGGGCCACGCCACAAGATGTATTCCCATCATCAAGGCATTACAGGAAAACGATTATGTTCCAATTATTGCCTCGGATGGGGTTGCACTGGAATTGTTGCGAAAAGAATTCCCGTACCTGCAATCGCTGGAATTACCTTCCTATCAAATAGAATATGCCAAAAACGGCAAGAATTTCAAATGGAAGCTGTTGCAAAATTGTCCCAAAATGATTGAAGCGGTTTTGGAAGAAAAAAAAACCATCAAGAAATGGGTCAAGAAATACCAAATTGACGGCATCATTTCAGACAATCGATTGGGGGTTTTCAGCCAAAAAGTACCTTCGGTTTTTATCACGCACCAACTGAACGTGATGACCGGAAACACCACCTGGATTACCAGCAAAATCCACCAACACATCATCAAGAAATATGCGGAATGTTGGGTTCCCGATTTCGAGGAGACTCCAAATCTATCCGGTAAACTGGGCCATATCAAGGAGGCCGATTTCAAAATAAAATACATTGGCCCATTGAGCCGAATCCAGAAAAAAACCATCCCAAAACGATACGACTTGATGATTGTCCTTTCGGGACCGGAACCTCAACGAGGACTGTTGGAAGAGAAACTAAAAAAAGAAATCTTGCGCTTTGACGGCAAAATAGTCTTCATCAAAGGCGTTATTGAAAATGACCAAAAAAAGGAAGAAATCGAGAATGTCACTTACTATAATTTCATGAATTCGCGTCAACTCGAACAAACATTCAACGAAAGTGAAACCGTCTTGTGTCGTTCGGGTTACACCACCATTATGGACTTGGCAAAACTGGAAAAAAAGGCTTTTTTCATTCCTACCCCGGGTCAATACGAGCAAGAATACCTGGCCAAAAAACTGAAAGAAGAAGGATTGGTTCCTTATGCCAAACAAAACGATTTCAAGATCGAAAATCTTCTGGAAATAGGCGTTTACAAAGGGCTAACCACAACAAAAAATTCCGTTGACTGGAATAATTTGTTCAAGGTATTCGAAAAACAAGCAGCACCTGCCACCATAAAAAAACCCGAATCGCACTAAGCTATTAGTTCGATTCGGGTTTCCTGTTCAAGTTGCAATTAAGACTCCGTATTTGGGTCTTCGTGTTTGTCGTGCTTGATGATTTTGGCGTGAACCACAAAATATACATACTCAGCTATATTCGAACAATGATCCGAAATTCGTTCCAAATGTTTGATGACGATAACCAGATTTGTCCCCGACAAAACCGTTTTGGAATGCGATTTCATTTCGGCGATGATCCCTTGGATAGTCTCGTCGCTCTTGTTTTTAATGGCTGCATTCAAACTAAAAATCTCCGAAAAAGTAGGCTCGTCACGGTTCATGAAATAGGCATTGGTTTTTGCCGTGATGAGTTCCACTTGCCTGCTCAAATCCGCAATTTCGAACTTGGCTATCAAATCGTGTTTGTCCTTGATGCTTTTGGCTCTTTTGATGATGCTCACAGCCAAATCTCCAATTCGTTCTATCTCGTTGCTGATTTGCAAACATCCCATAATAAAACGCAAATCGGAAGCCACAGGCTGTTGCAAGGCAAAAATACTTTGACAAATTTCGTCGATTTTCACGTCCAATTTGTCTATTTTGGTTTCTATTTTTTTTACTTCTTTGCCTTCAATGGGCTCGGAAAGCAACGCTTTTACGGATTCGCCCACTTGACTTTCGGCCAAACTGCCAATTTTTACGATTACGTTATTTAATTTTTCTAGTTCTATTTCAAAGTGTGTCATACAATTTTAGATTTCAGATTAAAGATTTTAGATTGCCTATCTGCTTGCAATTGAGGCATTGCTTACCCAAATCTTCCGGTGATGTAATCCTCGGTTTGTTTTTTCTCGGGCTTGGTAAAAATAGCATTTGTTTTCCCCATTTCAATCAATTCTCCCATATAAAAAAACGCCGTATGATCACTGGTTCTTGCAGCCTGTTGCATGTTGTGGGTCACGATGATGATGGTGTACTGTTCCTTCAATTCGTGCACCAATTCTTCAATTTTAGAAGTCGAAATCGGATCTAGGGCACTAGCAGGTTCATCCATCAGAATAATATCCGGGCTTACCGCCAATGTTCTTGCAATACACAAACGTTGCTGTTGTCCACCCGACAACCCCAGGGCAGAATCGCCCAATCGGTCTTTCAATTCGTCCCAAATGGCTGCTTGTCGCAAAGAAGTTTCCACGATTTCGTCCAATTGGGTTTTGTCGTTGATGCCGTTGATGCGAGGTCCGTAAGCGATATTTTCGTAGATGGATTTCGGAAAAGGATTGGATTTTTGAAATACCATCCCGATTTTTTTGCGGATATTCACCACATCCACGTTCTTGTCATAGATGTCGATTCCTTCCACCAGCAATTCTCCCGTAATTTTCACGCTCGGAATCAAATCATTCATTCGGTTAATGCATCTCAAAAAAGTAGATTTCCCGCAACCCGAAGGCCCAATCAAGGCAGTCACTTTGTTGGCTGGAATCTGCATCGAAATTTCCTTCAAGGCTTTCTTCTCGCCGTAATACAATGACAAATCATTAACCTGTATTTTTATGTCTCTCATTTTATTTTTGTTAAAACCATTCTGCTTTTTCTGCCACAAAGGCACAAGGGCGCGAATTTGTATTATTTAAAATATTATTTTAAGTCTTTTCTAAGTTTACCAAGATTTTTTCTTTGTGACTTGGCGGCTTTGCGGCATCATTTTGCTTTTCTCCTGATTCTCGAACGGATGACCACCGCCACTAAATTTAGTGATAAAGTTAGAATCAACAACACCAAAGTGGTTGCAAACTGAATGGGCATTGTTTTCTCCACATCGGAAGATTGGGTCGACATGATGTAAACATGGTAACCCAAATTCATAAATTGGTCGCTCAAAGAACCCGGCAAGGTGGCCAAATAATAAGCAGCTCCAGTAAACAATATAGGAGCAACTTCGCCGGCGCCTCTACTCACGGCAAGAATAGTTCCTGTCATAATTCCGGAAATGGAACCCGGAAAAACGACCTTTTTTATGGTTTGCCATTTGGTCGCTCCCAATGCCAAACTAGCTTCGCGCAATTCTCTCGGAATAGTTTTGAGGGATTCTTCCACCGAAACGATAATCACGGGGAGTGTCAACAAGGCCATGGTCAAACTGGCCCAAAGAATGTTGGGTTGTCCCCAATGCAATTCGCCTCCATTGAAAGCATTATCCATTCCACTACCCACAAACTGGATGAAAAATCCGAGTCCAAAAAGCCCAAAAATGATGGAAGGCACCACCGCCAATGTTCGAATGGAAAACCGTACCGCTGCCGCAAATTTTGAACTTTCATGCGCATATTCCGTTAAATAAATCGCCGTGATGGTACCGAAAGGAACGGCTGCTATCGACATCACGATGACCAAAATAAAAGTACCTATCAAGGCTGGAAATATTCCTCCCTTGGTCATTCCATCGGTTGGAAAAGAACTGATGAATTCCCAAGAAAATTTCTCGCGCCCTTGATAAATTATGATTCCCAAGATGATGAACAAAATGGCGATAATCAAAATAACCGCAATTTGCGTCAATCCCACGATGGCCTTTTCTTTAATGTCTTTTCCCCCGCCATTTGTCTTGGCAAAAAGATTTTCTGAAATGCTGATTGTTTTTTCCATAATTATTTACCTTGGAATTTTTTGATTAACCTTCCCTTGACGTAAAATTCTGCCACCGCGTTCAATATGAAGGAAAAGATAAAAAGCAGTGATCCTATGAAAAACAACACGCTGTAATGGGTTTCACCAAAAACGGTTTCGGCCATTTCGGAACCAATGGTTGCCGCAAAAGTCCTCACGCTTTCAAACGGATTGGCCGACAACAATGCCGCGTTTCCGGTTGCCATAAGCGCAATCATCGTCTCACCAAAAACACGTCCCACGCCCAAAAGCAAGGCTGCAAAAATACCCGGAGTCGCCGCCGGCAAAATCACCGAAAAAGCGGTTTGCGCTTTGCTGGCGCCCAATGCCAAACTGGCTTCGGTATAGGTTTTTGGAACTGCCGAAAGTGCATCTTCAGAAATCGTGTAAATGATGGGAATGGCTGCCAATGCCATGGCGACACCGCCAATAAAGGCATTCAATCGTGAATCATAACCAAAAATGTCCTGGAAAAAAGTGGCCAAGACCATCATGGCAAAAAAACCAATGACCACCGACGGGAAAGCCGCCAGCATTTCGATAATGGGTTTGATGATTTCTTTTCTTCTATTGGATGCAAAACAGGAAGTGTAAACCGCTGCCAATATGGCCAAAGGTCCGGCAATAAGTATGGCAATCAGGGTTACCTTCAAAGTTCCCACAAGCAAGGCAATCAATCCAAAACGAGGATTGTCGGAAACGGGAACCCATTCCGTTGAGAAAAAAGTGCTCCAGGTTTTGTCTGCTCCTTCTTTGTTTCCCGTAACTTTTTCGTCAATGACAACCTCATCCGTTGTAGAATCTGGATTTAAATCTTCGGTTACGGTTCCGTAGGTTTCCGGTTCTGCTGACTCGGCTTCTTCAACCGCTGGATTCAAATCCTCGGTGGGAGCTCCGTAAGTTTCAGGTTCCAGACTTTCGGCTGGAGCGCCATAGGTTTCGGGCTGGCTTTCTTCCGCTGCAGTTTCGGCTCCATAGGTTTCAACTTCGGCTCCTGTGATTGCTTGTATTTCGGTGTTTGCTTTGGCTTTATCATTAAAACTGAATAAAGGCAAAGATTCCTTGAAAACGAAAATAAATATCAGGAAAATAATGGCTATCGACAGAAAGGCTACCGAAGAAATGACTTTCTCGGCCAGAAACTCGGAAAGCCTGAATTGTTTTTTCAAACTCTCTTTGGTGAACGTTTGTTTGTTTG
>JAGNPF010000012.1:0-7107 GCA_017989775.1 Flavobacterium sp. | reverse complement strand
AAAATAAATATCAGGAAAATAATGGCTATCGACAGAAAGGCTACCGAAGAAATGACTTTCTCGGCCAGAAACTCGGAAAGCCTGAATTGTTTTTTCAAACTCTCTTTGGTGAACGTTTGTTTGTTTGTAAGTGGAGAATTCATTTAATGGATTTAAGAATTCGTATGTTATAAAAAACCCTCCCTGAAGAAAGAGAGGGATTTTTTACACTTAATTATTTTACTGGAAAATATCCTACTGTAGCAATCATTTTTTGACCCTCTGAACTCAAAATCCAATCAATAAACGCTTTTGTTTCGCCAGTTGGTTTTGATTTCAAATACATGTACAAGTATCTTGAAATTGGGTAGGTTTTGTTTTTAATGGTTGCTTCCGTTGGCAAAACACCTTTGCTTTTGGCGTCTTTCTTTACTTTGCAATCTTTAACTCCTTCAGCATAAGCGGCACCACCGTAACCAATGCTGTATTTGTCTTTTTTCACTGCATTTACAATGGCTGCAGTACCAGGCAAGGTTTGACAAGCTGGCGAAAAATCACCTTTTACCACGTGCTCTTTGAAGAATTCAAAAGTTCCCGAGCTGCTTTCTCTTCCGTACAATTGGATTTTGGCATCGGCTCCACCCACTTGTTTCCAGTTGGTAATTTTACCCGAGAAAATATCCCCAATTTGTTGAACCGTCAATTCCGAAACCGTGTTTCCTTTGTTCAAGAAAACAGACAAACCGTCTTTGGCACAAGCGATTTCAATACCATTTTTTTTGTATTTCGCCTTGATTTTTCCCAACTCTGATGGCTTGATTGGACGACTTGAATTGGCTATATCCGTAGAACCATTGATTAAAGCCGCAAGCCCAACTCCTGATCCACCACCAGTAACCTGAATGGTAGTTCCTGGGTGTTTTTTCATGTAGGCTTCAGCCCATTGTTGTGACAAAATCACCATGGTATCCGAACCTTTGATCGTTATTTTGTTTACAGTGGTAAACGAAAAACCAATAGTCATCACGACTACCAAAAGGGCTGCAATTTTCAATTTAGTTGTATTCATTTTCAAAGTATGTTTAAATTTTTCACAAAAGTAAAACCCCAACGTTAAGGCTATGTTAAGCCAGTATTATTCAATCTTTACTATTTGGGTATTGTTTACGATAATTTTACAATAAAGAGAAAAAAGCCTAACAAAGATAAATCTTTATTCACTGAACATCAACACAATAACCTTTGAAATTTCAAAAAAAAGAGGCCATTCCATGATTTACGGAATAGCCTCTTTCTGATTTATGCCCAGAAAATTTAGAAATTGAACTGTGCTTGCAATCGCAACAAATTTCCTTGTTGCCTGTTGTTTGGAAGCGCGCTGTCTTCGAAGGTTCTGTCGGAGATAACCCATTCGGCCACCAACTCGAACGCCTTGATGGGTTGCCATTCGATTCCCAACTCATAATCCCTTACCACGTAACTTCTGGCATCTTTTTCAAATTTCTTTCCACCATCATAATATTGGAACTTGGCAAAAGGATACAAGAAATGGTGTTTGGCCAAATTTATGTCCCATTTGTAATTCAAAGTTACATAACCACCTTCCAAATCAGTAACATCAACCGTATTGGTCAATTTGTCGTAACGTGGTCCTTTACCAAAGTTGTATTCGGTTTGGATTCCGAATGGTTTTGGATACAAAACGAAAGTGGCTCCCACCCTTTGATCTTTAACGTATTGTTTGTCAAGACCGGGAGTTGCTACTCCGGTGGACAATTCACTAGTAAAAGCCCATTTTCCGGTGTAGGCCTGCAATCCAGGCTCTATTATCTGGTTTCCGATGACAAAAGGATAGGTTATTCTAGTAACCACGTGCAAATTCCTGTTGGTCTCGGATTTATTGGCCGTTTGACCGTTATAAGCTCCGAAGGCAAACACGCCATAATCTCCCGACCCTTTATATCCATCTTTTACAAGCATGGCGAAACGCTCCCTGATTTCGGCTGGAGCCCAGTAAAAAAACGCCCCCAAATCCCTTTCGTTGACAATGGCGCTATTCAAGCCGTCATTACGATCCAAGGTCAAACGATTCTGGCTGGATTGCAAGTTTTCGAATCCATAAGGTATTTTGCTTTGTCCAAGTCTAACCCTGAATTCTTTTTTCTTGTCGAACGAAATGTCGGCATAAGCATCCCTGATTTGGGCAAAATGATTGACTCCCGATCCCGGTGAACTGGCAAAATCCGGCTGGATATAAACATATACATTGGGATGTATTTGTCCCGAAAAAACAAGACGGGCTCTTCTTATAAAGAAACCATTGTTTGATTTGGCATCCGGTGCGGTTGAAGTTGTTCCCCAAGATTTGTCGCATTGATCGCAAGAAACTTTGTCATTGGTAGAAAACAATCCGTTGTAACGAACTTGCACATATCCACGGAGGGACAATTTGTTGTACCAAGCTTCTTTGTCGGCTTTGATTTTCTCGGCTTTTTCCTTTTCGATTTGCTTATCCTTTTCAACTTGTTTTTCGTTGTTGATGGAATTGATGGAATCCAAAATACGAACCACTTCTTTCTTGATTTCGTCTTTCTTCACATCTTGTGCATTGGCTGCAAATGAAACAACTAGTAAACTTGCAAATAAAAATTTTTTCATTTTTTGTTTTATGATTTATTTTTTGCAAAGGTGATACTGCTGTGTTAAGTTAATGTTAACACAATATTATGTTGATGATAAATTAACCTTTATTTAAAGTAGTAAAATTAGTAAATATATCTCAAAGTGTTGATTTTTAAATCCTTGCTAAAAATAATTTTGGTTGTATGTTAACTCAACCTTTCCGCTTGGTTATTTAATTTGGCTTTGGTCAGGGTGAAAGAAAACTCGGAACCAATGCCAAACTCGCTTTCTACATATATTTTTTCCTTGTGGCCTTCGATGATGTGTTTGACGATGGCCAATCCCAATCCAGAGCCTCCTTCCGTACGCGAACCACTTTTGTTAACGCGATAGAAGCGTTCAAAAATCCGGGGAAGGTTTTGTTTTTCTATCCCCTCTCCATTGTCGGTAATTCGAACCAAGACTTTTTTCTTGGTCAGGTTAATCAATCCAACCTCGGTCAAGCCACCTTCTTTGCCATATTTTATGGAGTTGACAATCAAATTCTCGATAACTTGTTGTAGTTTGTCTTTGTCGCCTTTTACAAAAATGGGTTTAATGTGGTAATTTTCGAATGCCAAGGTGATTTTCTTTTTGTCGGCTTTCATTTCCAACAGGTCAAAAACATTCTGAATCAGGTCCACTATGTCGAATTCGGAAAATTCGAGATTCAAGTCGCCCACTTCCAATTTGGTAATCATGTCCAGGTCTTCGACAATGTAAATCAAGCGTTCGACTCCTTTTTCAGCACGTTTCAAATATTTTTTTCGAATGATTTTGTCGTCCATCGCGCCATCCAGCAAAGTGGAAATATAGCCTTGAACGGTAAACAACGGGGTTTTCAACTCGTGCGAAACATTGCCCAGGAATTCTCTTCTGTATTCTTCTCGAACCTTCAACATTTCGATTTCCAGTTTTTTGCCGGTGGCATACTTCTTCATTTCCTGAGTAAGAGTTTCCATATCGGTGGTTATGGGCTGATTGATGAAAGAACTGGATTCCAACAAGGAAACATCGTCGTAGATTTTCTTCACCCTACGATAAATGAAACGTTCCACCCTGTATTGTATGACGATAAATGAAAATGCGTAAATAAAAAAAAGAAAAACGCCTCCAAACAAAAAGATTCTTTTCGGGGTGTATTGAAATACCATTGTCACCAACAACATCACAAACATAGTAGCAAAAAGACCGATGTATAAAGCTGAAATTACGGCAAACCTGTAGGTTTTTTTAAAACTTATTTTCATATATGTGAAACTATATTTGATACAAATTTAACGATAAAATTATACCGATTATGTATTGAATGATTCAATAAAGATTGAAACCCATTCCATACACAATCGGTATTATATTGAAAAACAAAATTAATTTTAAATAAAGACTTTATACTTCGAACTTGTATCCTATCCCTTTTATGGTTTTGAAAAAATCATCGCCAATTTTCTCTCGCAATTTTCGGATGTGGACATCTATGGTTCTTCCGCCCACGACCACTTCATTGCCCCAAACCTTGTCCAAAATTTCGTCGCGCTTGAACACTTTTCCAGGCTTTGAAGCCAACAAATAGAACAATTCGAACTCTTTGCGAGGCAAGGCGATTACCTGGTTGTTTTTTATTATTTTATACTCTTCGCGGTTGATTTCGATGCCGCCCACATTGAGGGTTTCACTGCTTTTTTCCTGTTCTTTCAATCGGCGCAACAATGCTTTCACCTTGCTTACCAATAGTTTTGGCTTAATGGGTTTGGTGATGTAGTCATCGGCACCGGCATCAAATCCGGCCACTTGCGAATAATCTTCGCTTCGGGCGGTAAGAAAAGTAATGATTACGTTATTGAGTTCCGGAATTTTACGAATGTTTTCGCAAGCTTCCATGCCATCCATTTCCGGCATCATCACGTCCATGATAATAAGGTCGGGCATTTCTTTTTTGGCTTTCAAAATAGCTTCCTTGCCATTGGAGGCGGTCACGATTTGATAGCCTTCCTGGGCTAGGTTGTATCCTACAATTTCCAAAATATCCGGTTCATCGTCAACCAATAAAATCTTTGTGTTGTGTTTTTTCATATCAAGAAAAATAATGTTTGTTCATCGTGTTATACCATTAAAAAACACGCAATGCTAGCATTTCCGATTGTAAATGTAACAATAAAAAAATAGTTGAAAAGCTTCGTTAACCGCAATTTAATATGTTAACGATTTATTAATATTGAAGAAACCAAATGGTAATGATGCACTAACTTTTACTTTACAAATCAGCCATTCCTTTGCACAAACAAAAACACAAACAAAAATGAAATTGAGAATCTTGTTTATTTTACTATTAGTTACCACTATTTCCTTTGCGAAAAATGATGGAACAATCACTGGAGTATTGACAGACAAAAATTTAAACCAAAAAGCATTAGCCGCAGCAAAAGTAATCATAAAAGAAGCCAACGTAAGCACCAATACCGATGGAGAGGGAAAATTTTCCATTGCCATCCAACCCGGCGTGTATATCGTGGAGTTCAGTTTGGCCGGATACCAATCTACCGAAGTAATGGTTACCGTAAACGAAGGACAAACGACCATCACCAATGAATCCTTGGTTCCTACCAACTACAACTTAAAAGAAGTAGTGATAAAAGCTGCCGCAAGCAGGGAAAAAGAAACCGCCATTTTGCTGGACCAAAAAAATGCCGTCGTTATCAAACAAAGTATTGGTGCACAGGAAATGTCCCGCAAAGGAGTTAGCGATGTCGAGGAAGGTTTGACAAAAATTACCGGAATCACGAAAGTGGACGGAAGAGGCTTATTCATTCGTGGACTGGAAGACCGTTACAACAACTTATTGATAAACGACTTGCAAACACCATCCAACAGTCCTTTCAAGAAAATAATTCCTTTGGATTTATTCCCGACGGACGTGGTTGGAGTATTAAATGTTTACAAAACGTTTAATCCGAACATTTCAGGAGATTTTGGTGGAGCTACTGTAAATATAGAAACATCCCAACCCAAAAACATTACCAAATTGAATATTGGTTTTGGTTATACTACAAACAACAATTTAAATGATTTCTTGCTTTCCTATGATGCGGATTCATCAAAAGGATTCTTTGGTTTAACGGGTAATGATAGAGCTCTTTCTCCTATATTTGGAAGTGTGCCAAGTGCAGTTAAACTTACACCTTCTCAATATGACCAAGCATACGGGAAAAATTCTTGGGATGTAGGAGCCACTAAAAGTCCTTTGAATACCAGTATTGGGTTTTTGAATTCTCACAAATATAATTTAGAAAAAGGGAGAAATTTTAGTTACATATTGTCTATCAATTTTGATAATAATTACGCCTATACAGAAGGAGTTGAAAGAACTTTTAGTACTGGATTTGAAAATTATGACAATAATTTCTATACTACTCAGTACAGTTATCAAACTACACTTTCTACATTATTAGGATTTCAATATAAGTCAAATCGATTTAAAGCAATGCTTAACTCTATGTTAATCAAAGCTACTGATAGCAAAATTCAAGATCAACTTGGATATACACTTAGTCAAGTGAATCAACCTAATTCTTTAATCCGTATGAACCAATACGAAGAATCATTGTATTGGAACAATCAATTATTGGCGGATTACAAAATTACGGAAGACGGCAAACATACCATTAAAGCGGGTGGTTCTTATGTGGACACTTCTTTTGAACAACCGGATAGAAAGTTCATCCTTGGCGAGAAAATAAACGAGACAGATATTAATATATCTTACGGTGGAAACAACTTGAACCGTCAATATTTGGATATTAAAGGAAACTATTATTTCTCTTCCTTTTTAGAATACAATTGGAAGTTTGGTGCAAAAGAAAAAACTAATAATCTTTCTGTTGGATACAATAATTTCCTTAATGATATGCAATCTACATACCGTTTCCTTTCGGGCAAGAAAATCATTGACAAGAATTATACAGCAAATTTAAACTCCATTAGTTCATTCATTAACGAAGACATCAATAATGGAATTTTATATGTACAGGAAGAATCTAATGGAGATTGGAAAGTAAAACTGAATCAATTTGTAAATGCAGGTTATTTCAATTTGTTTATTGCTTTAAGTAATAAATTTGATATCAATGCAGGATTAAGAGCCGAAAATTCTACCCGTGAACTGAAATATCGCGAACAAGGATTTGGTTTTACACAAACCTATAAAATCTTGAATGAAGACAAATTAGATATTTTGCCCTCTATTAATTCTAAATATGTTTTGAATGACAAGAGTAATTTAAGATTGTCATTGTCTAAAACAATTACACGTCCAGTAGCGATGGAATTATTGCCAATAACCTATGTAAATGCGGATGGTACTTCTATAAAAGGGAACGAAAATCTTAAAAATTCTGACAATTACAATGCCGATTTCAAATATGAATTATTCCCAAACAACAAAGAATTATTCGCTATTGGAGTATTTGG
>JAGNPF010000225.1 GCA_017989775.1 Flavobacterium sp. | reverse complement strand
GCAATGGAGAACGGATTGAACAAACGAACCAATATCACTCCCACTTTTTCGCCTTCGGCCAACATCACGTCAAGAGCTTCTTTTACAGGACCTTCGGCAGAACCCATAATGATGATGACTCTTTCGGCTTCGGGATGACCTATATAATCGAACAAATTGTACCTACGTCCGGTGTGTTCGTAGAATTCGTCCATTACTTCCTGAACCACTTCCGGCACTTTGTCGTAAAATTTGTTGCAGGCTTCTCGGGCTTGGAAGAACACATCTGGATTTTGGGTAGTTCCCCTCAATACCGGATTGTCTGGATCCAATGATCTTTTGCGGTGTTCCATCACTTTATCCTCTGGCATCATCGCCTTGATGATGTCGTCTGGAATACCGTCGATTTTCGAAATTTCGTGTGAAGTCCTGAACCCGTCAAAAATATTCAAGAAAGGCACTCTTGTTTTCAAGGTGGCCACTTGTGAAATCAAGGCAAAATCGTGGGCTTCCTGCACGGAACCGCCAAACAACATCGAGAATCCGGTTTGTCGGCAAGCCATTACGTCGGAATGGTCGCCAAAAATGGACAACGCATGCGTGGCCACCGTTCTGGCGGCAACGTGGATAACGCAAGGCAATAATTCGCCCGCTATTTTATACATATTGGGAATCATCAGCAACAACCCTTGCGAGGCCGTAAATGTCGATGTCAAGGCACCTGCCTGCAACGATCCGTGAACGGTTCCTGCGGCACCACCTTCGCTTTGCAATTCAACAATTCTTGGAACATTGTTCCAAATATTTTTCTTACCCTTGGAACTATACAATTCGGCATGTTCCCCCATCGGTGAAGATGGCGTAATGGGATAAATAGCACAGACTTCATTGGTCTTGTGAGCAATAATGGCAACCGCTTCGTTACCATCACAAATCAACTTTGGGAATTTTTTAATATTCATGATTATTAAGTTATTGTCACTATCTTGAATCTGCTCCTTATATTCCACCTGCAAATCACCGATAGCATTAGTTTTTAAGATAAAAAAAAGCTAAAAACCATTCCTCAATCGATTGAGGATTTAGGTTTTTAGCCCTTTCAATTAATTTTCGCTATACAACCAAGCTTTTTTCTGTAGCAATTCCTCTTCAGTCTCTTTATGGTTGCCATCAGGAACGCAACAATCAACAGGACAAACAGAAGCACATTGTGGTTCTTCATGGAAGCCTTTGCACTCCGTACATTTATCGGAAACGATGTAGAAAAACTCGTCGGAAATCGCGTCGTTTTCCGCATCGGCATCCACCTCTGCTCCTTTAGGGGTTTTCACCATTCCTTTCAAAGACGTTCCGTCTTTATACGACCACTTGGTGTCTGGTTCGTAAATTGCATTGTTAGGACACTCCGAAATACAAGCATCGCAGTTAATACATTCGTCTGTTATAATAATAGCCATATTTTATATTTTTAATAAATTATATGTAAATTTAAAAGTCTTTTATTTACTTTTATATGACATAAGTCATATTTTATTTTATTTAGTGAAATTATATTTGACTCACTAAATATTGTTATTTAATCAGTTTTAAAAACCCAAATCCTTTAAATCATGATTGCAACAAAAATGAAAATTCAACCTGAAGTGCTTGAAGCTGTAGTAATCCGGTTTGTAGGTGATTCAGGTGATGGGATGCAACTGACCGGCACCCAGTTTTCTGATACTTCAGCAATGTTTGGTAACGATATTGCCACTTTCCCCAATTATCCCGCCGAAATTCGAGCTCCACAAGGCAGTCTTTATGGGGTTTCGGGATTCCAGGTACATATAGGTAGCGTGGAAATCAGCACACCCGGTGACAATGTCGATTTGTTGGTGGCCATGAATCCAGCCGCCTTGAAAACAAATCTTTACGCCTTGAAACCCGGTCACACCCTTATTGTTGACACGGATTCCTTCAATAAAAAAAATCTCGAAAAAGCAGAATACACTTCCAATCCATTGGAAGACGGAAGCCTTGACAACTATAGGCTGATTCAGGTCGACATGACCTCGCTTACCAAAGAAGCACTGAAAGATGTCGCTGGTTTGGACACGAAAACGATTTCGAGAAGCAAAAACATGTTTTCCTTGGGAATGGCCTATTGGATGTACGATCGTTCAACGGAACATACCATCGAATTTTTCAATACCAAATTTAAATCCAAACCCCATATAATAGAAGCCAACATCAAAGTGTTGAAAGCCGGTTATTATTATGCCGAAACTTTGGAATTGATTCCCAACTCCTACACGATTTCACCAGCCAAAATGGAAAGCGGTACCTATAGAATCATTATGGGAAACACCGCCACGGCTTGGGGATTTTTGGCCGCAGCCGAAAAATCAGGACTGGAATTGTTCTTGGGTTCGTATCCTATAACACCAGCCACCGACATATTGCACGAATTGGTGAAACACAAACACTTTGGCGTAAAAGCCTTTCAGGCAGAAGACGAAATTGCGGGTGTCACCTCGGCCATTGGAGCCGCATTTGCGGGAGATTTGGCCATCACGACAACTTCAGGCCCGGGATTGGCATTGAAAGGAGAAGCCATCGGCTTGGCCATAATGACCGAATTGCCTTTGGTCATAGTGGATGTGCAACGTGGAGGCCCTTCAACAGGTTTGCCAACAAAGACGGAACAATCGGATTTGCTGCAAGCGATGTACGGCAGAAATGGCGAAAGTCCATTGATTGTCATTGCAGCCAGCACCCCGGCCAACTGTTTCAATTTTGCTTACGAAGCCGCTCGCCTAGCTTTGGAACACATGACACCCGTTATACTATTGACGGACGGATATATTGCCAACGGAGCCGCACCTTGGAAAATCAAGACCGTGGCCGAGATGCCGGAAATCAAGAACAACAAAATCACGGAAGTCAAAGAAATTTGGCATCCTTATGATAGAGATGAAAATTCTTTAGCCCGCAATTGGGCCATTCCGGGAAGTCCGGGATTGGAACATCGCATTGGCGGTCTGGAAAAAGACGCCGTTACGGGCAACATTTCTTATGAGCCGGCAAATCACGAAAAAATGACCCAAATTCGTGCCGAAAAAATAGAAAAAGTCAAGTTCAACATCCCCGATTTGGAAACCGAATTTGCCCCTGAAGGCGATTTATTGGTCATTGGATGGGGAGGAACGTATGGTTCCCTGCATTCGGCAGTGAAACAAATTCATGACGAAGGCTATAAAAATATTGGTTTTGCACATTTCAATTACATCAATCCAATGCCCAAAAACACGGAGGAAATTTTGTCCAAATTCAAGAAAATAGTGGTTTGCGAATTAAACAACGGACAGTTTGCCAGCATATTAAAAATCAAGTTCAGTTCATTCGAATTTTTACAATTCAACAAAATCCAAGGGTTGCCATTTGCCAACGATGACTTAATTCAGAAATTTAAAGAACTAGTGTAATATGGAAACTACAGCTGAAAAAAAATACACCCCAAAAGATTTTACCAGTAATCAAGAGGTAAGATGGTGCCCAGGTTGCGATGATTATGTAATTTTGCGTACGATGCAGAAAGTGCTTCCAGAAATGGGTGTTGCCAAGGAAGACGTGGTTTTTGTGTCCGGCATTGGGTGTTCGTCCCGTTTTCCGTATTACATGGAAACCTACGGCATTCACAGTATTCACGGCAGGGCTCCCGGAATTGCAACGGGCGTAAAACTGGCCAATCCCAACCTAAGCGTTTGGATTGCAACAGGCGACGGCGATGCGATGGCCATTGGAGGCAATCATTTTATACACGTTTTGCGAAGAAATATTGACTTGAACATCATTCTGTTCAACAATGAAATATATGGTTTGACCAAAGGACAGTTTTCGCCAACTTCATTGATTGGCCAAAAAACAAAATCCTCTCCTTACGGAAATACCCAACCGCCTTTTTCTCCCGGAGAATTGGCTTTGGGTGCGCAAGCGAGATTTTTTGCCAGGGTTGCCGGAAACAGTCCGAAAGAAATGGGGCAGATTTTCATCGAAGCCCAT